>JAKADF010000146.1 GCA_021820805.1 Bacillota bacterium | reverse complement strand
AGAAGTAGAAGGTTTTTTGGAAGACCATTTGGGCTTTATTGGGGCAAGGTCCAACATAAAGGGCTTTGCGTTTGAATATATGACTGCTGGACGTGCGATTGTTCTAGGAGATCCGGGTCCATGGATTTGTTCTGGTATGACAGGCGGAACTGTGTATTTAAGGTACGACCCAAAAGTTGGTCTGACGGAGGGTGCGCTTCGTAAACGGCTTGCAAAGGGTGCAAAGGTAAGTTTACGGTACCTGGATGCAGAGGGTGACGCTGATGTGATTGAATTACTAACTTCTTACCAAAAAGAACTGCGTAAGCATGGACAATTGGAAGCAGCAAAGAAACTTACACCTTTGATTCAAAAACCTGCAGAGCATTTCTTAATGGTAAAACCAGGCGGTGTAGTCACCGATCAGGATATTGCAACAGAGTAAAAAATAATAACTTACATTTTCGCAAAAAGCAGACGATGCCTTCTAAAAAGACATCGTCTGTTTTTTTGTATGGACAACCAAAATTCATAAATTAAACTATTGATAAATATACATTGATGTGTATAATAATTCTAGACGAAAGAAATAAATGGGGTCCAATAATTGTATAGGTTTTCTATCGAACGGAAGGAGAATGGCGATGAGCGTTTGGCAGGCAGTAAGTTCGGTTGGAAATGGTTCGACGTCTATAGTCCCTCTTGGCGCGAACTATCTGTCGGTTCGTCTGCAGACGGCCCTCATGGAGGCCCACCAATTTATGCGAGGTCGGGATTTGCTTGACTTTCATGACTACACCAGTGCAGAAATTGGCGCCATTCTGAATCTGGCACTTGTCTTGAAAGAAGCGCAAAAAACAAAATTTGCACATGGGCTGTTAGCTGGAAAAACACTTGGGATGATTTTTGAGAAAGCTTCTACACGTACACGCATTTCCTTTGAAGTGGGTATGTATCAACTGGGCGGTCATGCACTCTATTTGCCAAGTTCCACGACACAAATGACAAGGGGAGAACCGCTTTCAGATACAGGAAAAGTTTTATCCCGGTATGTTGATGGAATTATGATACGGACATTTGGACATGAGATTGTAGAAGAGCTTGCTGGAAGTGCATCTATACCTGTTATAAACGGGCTGACGAATGAACATCACCCGTGCCAAGTGTTAGCGGATGCTTTAACCATTTACGAAAAGCTGGGTCATTTCAAAGGGGTCACTGTGACTTACGTTGGTGACGGAAACA
This sequence comes from Bacillota bacterium, assembly GCA_021820805.1. The sequence goes on along the minus strand of JAKADF010000146.1, from coordinate 6,460 downwards.
ATTTAGCCCATTCATGGTTGCAGCTAGCGCCAAAGCTTGGCATGAACATCAAGGTAGCATGTCCTGAAGGATATTTACCAATGCCGGAAATTGTAGAACAAGCCAAGAAATCCGCTGTAGCAAACGGTTCTCAGGTGTTGGTTACAACAGATCCAATTCGTGCCGTTGAGAATACGGATGTAATTTATACAGATGTATGGGTCAGCATGGGTGATGAAGAAGAGGCGGCAGTTCGCAAGCAAACCTTAAAACCTTATCAAGTTAATCAAGAGTTAGTGAGTTATGCAAAACCTGACTATTTATTCATGCATTGTTTGCCTGCTCATCGGGGTGAAGAAGTTACTGAAGATGTAATGGATGGAGAACATTCAATCGTATTTGATGAAGCAGAGAAGCGTCTGCATGTACAAAAAGCTGTTTTAGCTGCAACACTGGCAGACGCTGGTGCATTTGGGGAGGAATAAACATGGGTGAGAAACTTGTATTAGCATATTCCGGCGGACTTGATACGTCTGTTGCAATAGCGTGGCTGAAAGAAAACTACGGCTATGACGTGATTGCTATGTGCGTTGATGTTGGCGAGGGTGTAGATTTAGACTTTGTTCAACAGAAGGCAATTTCAGTTGGAGCTGTGAAATCGTATCGAGTAGATGCTGTCGATAGATATGCTGAGGAATTCATCTTGCCTGCCCTAAAGGCAAACGCGTTGTACGAAGGAAAGTACCCGCTTGCGTCTGCATTATCCAGACCTCTCATCTCGGAGCTTCTTGCAGAGCTCGCTCAAATTGAAGGAGCAACCGCAGTTGCACATGGCTGTACTGGAAAAGGGAATGACCAGGTTCGTTTTGAAGTTTCAGTTAAAGCATTAAACCCAAATCTAAAAGTCATCGCTCCGGTTCGAGAGTGGAGATGGACGCGGGATGAAGAAATTGCTTATGCGAAAGAGCACAATATTCCTATTCCAATAACTCAAGAGAATCCATTCAGTATTGATGCAAACTTATGGGGACGTGCAATTGAGTGCGGGGTGCTCGAAGATCCGTGGGCTGAAGCACCTGATGCAGCATTTACATTAACCGTAAATGCAAAGGATGCACCGGATACTCCGGAATATCTCGAAATTGGTTTTGAAAATGGTGTCCCAATTACGTTAAACGGGGTTGCATATCCGCTTGCGGTTCTCATTGCAAAAGTCAATAAGATTGCAGGTGCTCATGGTGTAGGGCGGATTGACCAAGTTGAGAATCGGTTAGTCGGCATAAAGTCACGTGAGGTATATGAATCACCAGCTGGAGTTGTGTTAATTACGGCTCATAAAGAATTAGAGTGTATGACATTAACTCGAGAGGTATCGCAGTATAAGGCAAGTTTAGAACTTGAATATAACAAACTCATTTACAATGGACTTTGGTTTTCTCCTTTGAAAAAGGCTTTTGATGCATTTATTGAAGAGACTCAAAAAGATGTTACAGGAGAAATTAAAGTTAAATTGTTCAAGGGCAGTGCACAGGTTGTGGGAAGAAAGTCACCTTACTCACTCTATAGCCATGATTTAGCGACTTATTCTGTCGGTGATTCATTTGACCATCTTGCTGGCGCTGGTTTTATCTACGTATGGGGAATGCCAACTACTGTTCATTCGAGTGTACACAGCCACGAAGCGAAAAAGCTTGAAAATTTGTCAGTTCCCGCATTGGTTTTGGAAAGCCATGAATCAAAAGTAGGTCATGGTTCTTCCCAATCGGAAGCGTCTGTCGTATGAAACTTTGGGGCGGTCGTTTTACCGAAAACACACTTGCACTCGTTGAACAATACACAGCATCGATTACGTATGACCATGTGCTTGCAGAAGTAGATATTTTAGGAAGTATTGCACACGCCAGGATGCTTGGCCACACAGGTATTATCGGACCAGATGAATCCAGACAAATTATCGCGGGGCTTGAGTCTATTTTAGCGGATGCAAAGGAAGGGAAATTATCCTACCAAATTTCCGATGAAGATATTCACATGAATATCGAACGAATTTTATATGAACGAATCGGTTCCGTTGCAGGGAAATTGCATACGGCGCGCAGCCGCAATGACCAGGTAGCGCTGGATATGCATCTATACATGCGCGAAGTTATTGGGCACGTTATCGAAGGTATTACCGACTTAGAGAAGGTCCTTATATCACTTGCTGAAGAGCATACTGAGACCTTGATACCCGGTTATACACATCTGCAAAGAGCTCAGCCGATATTATTGTCCCATCATCTGCTTGCGTATTTTTGGATGCTCAACCGTGATAAAGGAAGATTCCAGGATGCTCTCGCACGAACGGACATGATGCCTCTTGGCGCTGGTGCCCTGGCGGGTACAACATTTCCAATTGATAGGCAGTCTGTTCAAGAATAGTTAGGGTTTGCGCATCTGTACGAAAATTCTCTTGATGCAGTATCCGATCGCGATTATTTGATGGAATTTTTAGCAGCGTCCAGTATTTTAATGGTTCACTTGTCCCGATTGTCTGAAGAACTCATATTATGGTCTAGTGAGGAATTTGGATTTATTGAACTTGCAGATGCGTATTGCACCGGATCGAGCATCATGCCGCAGAAAAAGAATCCAGATGTGCCGGAAGTGGTTCGCGGAAAATCAGGGCGTGTATTTGGACATCTCATGGGTCTCTTGACAGTGCTGAAAGGCTTGCCGCTTGCCTATAATAAGGATTTACAAGAGGATAAGGAAGGTGTCTTTGACACTGTACAGACACTCGTACCAGCACTGACTCTGTTTTCGGGTATGCTTCAAACAATGCGTGTTAGAGAAGACAGACTTTTACATGTGTTCGAACACGACTTTTCAAACGCAACGGACCTAGCCGATTATTTAGTCAAAAAAGGGATGCCTTTCCGAGAAGCGCACGCGATTGTTGGACGGATTGTGCTTCGTGCCATCTCAGAAAACAAAAATCTTCTAGGTTTATCGATTTCTGTATATCACGAATACAGTTCTCTAATTGACGAGGATGTTTACAAGCATCTGGAACCGATGCATGTCGCAAATGCACGCAGTGCGAGAGGCGGAACAGGGTTATCAGCAGTAAGACTCCAGATACAATTGGCAAAGGAACGCTGTTTTCTGTAGGATTAGCTTGTTTTAAACTTCTTTTTGCAGGCCCCAGCCAAACCAACTGTTGCAATTGCTAAGGCTGTGAACTTGGCAATTTTGCACAAGGGCTGAGGGCTTTTGTACGTTAGCAGTGTGATGTATGATAGACGAAAAGATAGGGAGTGGATAAGGGTGCTTGTCGTGCAAAAGTATGGCGGCACATCGGTTGGTTCTGTTGAACGAATCGAAGCGGTCGCAGATCGTGTTTCGCGAACGGTTGCTGACGGAAATCAGTGTGCAATCGTTGTGTCAGCGATGGGGCATACAACGGATGAACTTGTAAAGTTGGCTCATGCAATTACACAGACTCCTGACCTCCGGGAAATGGATGCACTTTTGTCCACAGGTGAACAGGTTTCTGCAGCACTGGTAGCAATGGCACTGCAAAAGCGCGGTATAAAAGCGCAGTCATTTACGGGATGGCAGGCAGGTATTGAAACAGAACCTGTCCATGGGTCGGCAAGAATGACGCATATTGATACAAATGCGATGGAAATTGCTGTTCGTAATTATGTAGTTCCTGTGATTACTGGGTTTCAGGGTATTTCGGGCAACTCAGTGACAACGCTTGGCAGAGGCGGATCCGATACAACTGCGGTTGCAGTAGCCGCTGCGCTTCATGCAGATGTCTGCGAAATTTATACAGATGTGACAGGTGTGTTTACAACTGATCCGCGCGTTGTTAAAAATGCACACAAACTTGCAGAAGTCTCTTATGACGAAATGCTGGAACTTGCGAATTTGGGTGCTCAAGTCTTGCATCCACGGGCTGTTGAAAATGCCAAACATTATGGTGTGAAGTTGGTTGTCAGATCGAGTTTTCATGAAGAAGAGGGGACAGACGTCGTGGCAGAAGTCGGTTTTGAGCAACGGGACGTAGTAACAGGAATTGCCTTTGAACGTGAAGTTGCACGAATTGCCTTGGTTGGGGTACCTTTGGCATCTCATGGTCTTGCAACCGTATTTAGTGAACTTGCAAATCGTGGGATGAATGTAGATGTGATAGTACAGAGTGTTGTTCATGAGAACAGTGTGGATGTATCGTTTACCGTTAAAGATGAGGATGCTGTTCGTGCTGTGGATATTTTGGAGTCTTTGCATGACTCGCTGAAATTCCAAGACCTCGTTTGTGAAAAAGGGCTGGGAAAGGTGTCCATAGTAGGTGCTGGCATGATTAGCAACCCAGGGGTTGCAGCACAAATGTTTCGTGTTCTAGCAGATAATGATATATCGGTTAAGATGGTAAGCACATCTGAAATAAAGGTATCCTGTATTGTAGAAGCTGGATTAGTAGAAAAAGCAGTAAACGCTTTGCATGTGTTGTTCCTAGAGCAAGCCGATGTTAACACAGCAGAGTAATACGGCATTTTAAAGACACAAAAATTTCACAACTGTCGACACAATGAGGTAAGTCTGCCTATGTATTTATGACTGTGAAGTTTTTGTGACATTTTTGTCACATTTGTATCCGCTATCAAAACTTGACGTATTTTCTATGTTCTCATATATTCTGAAATATACTAAATAATTATCTTGATGGCATCGCATAACTGGCGGAAGTGGAAAAACCACGAGGGAGTGCGGTGTTAAGAAAGCCGACCGCCTGGGCACCCTGAAAAATGGGTGTTTGGGTGGTCGATTTTTATATACATTTCCATATCCGTGTAGTTACTACAATATGCACGCTTATAGGGCTTAAGGAGGAGCAAACGTGAAAGTTCTTGTAACGGATGATATTTCACCTCTAGGCATCGAAAAATTGGAATCATTACCGAATACTTTTGTTACGGTTTTGACCGGGCTGTCGGAGGACGAACTTGTTGAAGAAATCAAAGATTATGATGCTTTATTAGTTAGGTCTCAAACAAAAGTAACAGAGCGAGTCATTGGCGCTGCAGCACGTCTGCAAGTTATTGGTCGTGCTGGAGTCGGAGTTGACAATATTGATGTTGCAGCAGCGACCAGACGAGGAATTTTGGTGATTAACGCTCCTGATGGCAATACCATATCTGCTGCTGAACACACGTTTGCAATGCTTATTTCAATGTCAAGGCATATACCTCGTGCAAATCAATCAATACGTGATGGGAAATGGGACCGAAAATCGTTTGTTGGCGTTGAGTTGCGCGGAAAGACACTTGCTGTTTTGGGCATGGGCAGAATTGGAACTGAAGTAGCTAAACGGGCTAAAGGATTTGAAATGCGGGTAATCGGGTATGACCCATTCTTGACAGAAGAGCGAGCAAAAACACTAGGAGTAGAGAGGATGTCACTTCTTGATGCCGTTTCGGAAGCTGACTTTATCACCGTTCATACTCCGCTTACGAAAGAAACACGTCATCTTCTTTCATTTGAGGCGTTTTCGCGCATGAAAAAAGGGGTTCGGATTATTAATTGTGCACGCGGCGGCATTATTGACGAATCGGCCTTGCTTGGTGCACTGAATGAAGGCGTCGTCGCTGGTGCGGCTCTTGATGTGTTTGAAAAAGAACCAATTTCGAAAGAGCATCCATTGTTAGCTTTTCCGAATGTAGTTGTTACACCGCACTTAGGTGCTTCCACAGTTGAAGCTCAGATTAATGTCGCGATTGATGTAGCAGAGGAAGTAGGGCGTATACTGCAAGGCTTGCCATTCCATACAGCAGTAAACTTACCGGCCCTCTCTGCAGAGCAGAAAAGTCAATTAGAACCTTTCCTCGAACTTGGCGAACAAATTGGCCTCTTAGGCGCTCAATTTATTCCAGGTGCGCCTTCTGAGCTTGAAATTACTTATGCAGGTGAACTTTCGGAACAGAATGTTTCGTTTGTAACACGTACTGTACTTAAAGGACTGTTCGGTTATCAATACTCAGATGAAGTCAATTATGTAAATGCCCTTTTCTATGCAGAACAAGCAGGTCTTGTTGTACGTGAAGTGAAGCAGCAAAAGAGCAAAGTGTTTACGAACTTAGTTGCGCTTAACTTCACATGTGAAGATGGTGTGCATCGGGTTGCAGGAACATTGTATAACGGATTTGGACCGCGAATCGTAGAAATTGATGGTTATACAGTGGATGTGCCGGTTGAAGGGAAAATGATTTTTACAAGGCATCTTGATAAACCAGGTATGATTGGTAAAATCGGTACACTGCTTGGCGATGCTGATATTAATATTGCTGCTATGCAGGTGGGCAGACGTGAATTTGGCGGCGAGGCGGTTATGGTGCTTAGCGTCGATAAAGTGGTTCCTGAATTCGTTGTGCAAAAAATAAGCGAAATGCCTGGAATTCAATTCGTACGAGCCATTGAACTGTAGGATAAATGT
>JAKADF010000145.1 GCA_021820805.1 Bacillota bacterium | reverse complement strand
AGTAAGGAAGAATGACTGCTTATAAAACAGGGGAAATTACATAAAACGTCCGATTTACTGCACCGCAGAATGTCGTTAATTGAAAAGATAATGGACCAATAAATGAACTGACATGTGTCAGACAGTCGGCCCATTTGGTGTGATAGGACGATTTGCAAATACCGAAGGGAGTTGAAGCATGATGGCAAGTCCAAGCCCGAGTGATTCGGATAGCAGAGAAGATAACTTTTTGGACATTGACAGGATGATTAATGAAGGACTTGGCGGCGGCCAAGTGACCAGAGACAATGGTTTAATAGAAGAAACGACGACGGATACAATGAAAATTCCGGAATCGGTACTTGATGAAACGGTTAAGAAACAAGACAGAAAGTAAGGAAACATTCATTCATTGGTAAATTGGAAAAGTTGCAATTTGGTTAGGCTCTGTTTAACAAGCGGATCGGTAAACGGTCCGCTTTATGGTGAACGGCTTTTTTTAATTTTAATGGATTTTTAAAAGTATAAGCACCAACATCCATATTATTTTAGTCCAATTGGAAACATTAAAGTTTATGGACAAAGTTGTTTTATGAAAAGGAGGCACTTAAGATTGGCAGGTCATGATTATTCTTTTATGCGAACGGATTTAGAGGTGGGAAATCGTTCTTTCAAGTATTACGCCCTTGCAAAATTAGAGCAGAAGGGGTTCGGGCAAATTTCTTCCTTTCCCTTTTCAATAAAGATTCTGCTTGAAGCAGCAGCTCGGCAATGGGATGGAAAAACGATAACAAATGAACACGTAGAAAAATTTGCGAAGTGGAACGAGAATCAAGGAAAAGGGGAAGTACCCTTCAAACCTGCTCGCATTCTTCTTCAGGACTTCACTGGCGTACCAGCAATTGTTGATTTAGCCGCTATGCGTAACGCAATGAAAGACTTAGGTGGTGACCCGGATAATATTAACCCGCTTGTTCCAGTCGATTTAATCATTGACCATTCTATTATGGTAGATCGCTTTGGTACGGAGGATGCTCTTGCTTACAACTCTGAGATGGAGTTTCGCAGGAATGAAGAACGGTACAAATTTTTGCGATGGGCACAAACCTCCTTTAAGAACCTTAAAATCGTTCCGCCGGCAACTGGTATTTGTCACCAAGTAAATTTGGAATATTTGGCGAAACTGGCATTGACTAAAGGCCTGGATGGAGAAGAGGTAGTATATCCCGACTCTCTAGTTGGCTGCGACTCCCATACCACCATGATTAACGGACTCGGCGTTGTCGGTTGGGGTGTCGGCGGTATTGAGGCAGAAGCTGGGATGTTAGGGCAGCCCCTTTATTTCATTACGCCGGAAGTCATTGGATTTAAACTGACTGGAAAACTTTCTGAAGGGGTTACCGCTACAGATATGACCCTGACGATTACAGAAATGCTGCGTAAAAAAGGCGTAGTTGGTAAAATAGTCGAGTTTTACGGTACAGGTCTTTCCAGCATTAGTTTGCCTGACAGGGCAACAGTGGGAAACATGTCGCCGGAGTACGGAGCAACGATGGGGTATTTTCCTGTAGATGAGGAGTCTTTAAATTACTTGCGTAGGACAGGGCGCAGTGAAGAACTTATTCAACTTGTTGAGCAATATTTCAAGACACAAGGTATATTCCGTACTGATGATATGCCAGATCCGATTTTCTCAGACACACTCGAACTAGATCTTTCAACTGTTGTGCCCAGCCTCGCCGGACCGAAACGTCCACAAGATCGGATAGCTTTATCAGAGATGAAAGATAAATGGGGCGAAATCCTGCGTAAACCAATTGCTAAGGGCGGGTTCGGGCTGTCTGAAGATGAAATCAAGAAGGAAGTCGAAATTACCTTTGCAAATGGCGAAAAAGTCAAAATCGGTACAGGTTCTGTTGTCATTTCTGCAATCACAAGCTGTACAAATACATCCAATCCCTCTGTTATGCTAGCGGCTGGCCTTGTTGCCAAAAAAGCAGTCGAAAAGGGCTTGCAAAGACCACCTTATGTTAAAAGCAGTTTAACTCCAGGGTCAAAGGTTGTAACCGAGTATTTCGTCAAGACAGGTTTAATTGAACCGTTGGCGAAACTTGGATACAATCTTGCAGGTTATGGTTGCTGTACTTGTATTGGAAACAGCGGTCCATTACCTGATGAAGTGAGAAAGACAATTGATGAGAACGACCTTACTGTAGCATCTGTTTTAAGCGGGAACCGGAATTTTGAAGGACGAATCCATGCACAAGTAAAAGCGAATTTTCTCATGTCACCGCCGCTGCTTCTCATTTATGGTTTGGCAGGGCGTATTGACATTGATTTCGAGACAGAACCGGTTGGCTATAATGATAAAAATGAACCGATATTCTTAAAGGACATTTGGCCAACATCAAAAGAGGTAGAGGATGCCATCAAGAGCTCGATTGACCCAGAGATGTTTCGTAAACAATACGAAAATACTTATGGAGCCAATGAACGCTGGAATGCGCTGCCTGTATCTCAAAGTAAGCTTTATGAATGGGATGACAATTCAACCTACATTCATAACCCGCCATTCTTTACTGGCCTAAAGCCTACAGTCGAATCCATACAAGAAATTCGCGGGGCTAAGAGCTTAGCATTGCTTGGAGATTCTGTAACAACAGATCACATCTCCCCCGCAGGCAATATTGCCAAGAGCAGTCCTGCAGGTATCTTTCTACAACAAGCTGGTGTGGAAATTAAGAACTTTAACTCCTATGGTTCCCGCCGTGGAAATGATCTCGTGATGACCCGAGGTACCTTTGCGAATATTCGAATTCGCAATCAGATGGTTTCTGGCACAGAAGGTGGATTTACTAAATATCTTCCGACAGGGGAAACCATGCCGATATACGATGCTGCGATGAAGTACAAAGAAAACGGGACACCGCTTGTCGTAATAGCAGGGAAGGAATACGGCACAGGCAGTTCACGCGATTGGGCTGCAAAAGGAACACTTTTACTTGGAGTAAAAGCTGTGATTGCAGAATCCTTTGAACGAATCCATAGGAGTAATCTTGTCGGGATGGGTGTGCTGCCTTTACAGTTTAAGGAAGGAGAAAACTGGAATACGCTCGGCATTGATGGAACAGAGACCTTTGATATTCTAGGCTTAAACGATAGTTTACAACCAGGTCAAGTCTTAACAGTACAGGCAAAGCGAACAGACGGAAAAGAGTTTAAATTTGAGGTAATCACACGTCTGGATAGTACTGTTGATGTGGAATACTATCGAAACGGCGGTATTCTGCAAACTGTCTTACGCCAATTGGCCTAAAATAGTAAGTGGGAGATTTTTTCTTCGGTCTATAAGTATCTTATCAATGTTGTAAAAGATGGTCGCTCGGCTGATAGCGGTAAAACAAATCAGCCGAGCGACGTAAATTAAGAACGAATTTAAAAACTTTATGCGTGACGAGCCTTTCGTACAGGTGCTTTGTTCGGAGTTTCTTGAAGAACCTCGATTGATTTATTGGCTGGTTCAGGAAGTATTAAAGTCAAGAGCATTCCGAACATGGAGAACACGAACGTAATGATGAAAGTGCCATTTAATCCGAGCGTCTTCGTTAGTATCGGAAAGACGAATACACCGATAAAAGCTCCAACCTTCGCGATGCCTGCAGAAAAGCCGTGACCAGTTGTACGAACACTAACCGGGAACAACTCAGAAGGTAAGATAAATGTAGTCATATTCGGACCAAATTCAGCAAAGAAGTAGCTGATTCCGTACAGTACGAGAAATGGTATCAATGTAGATGTAATTCCTGGAATGATGCCCATTGCTAAGAAAGCTAATCCCATTATGATAAATCCGATGAACTGCAGTCGTTTATGTCCTATCTTATCAATCTTGCTTACTGCTAGTGCATAACCTGGAACAGCCGCAATTGCAAAAATAATAAGGGTCCAAGCTTCACTTTGAATGAGGCTTGCATGGGGAGCGACCATTTTCATAATAAGCGGTGTTGAAATCGAGTTTCCATAATAGGCATAATCGAAAACAAACCAAGTTCCTGCGGTCCCAAAGAGCGTAAGTAGCATCTTGCGGTTTGTAATAAATTCCTTGAAGCTCATCCTTGAAGCTTTGGAATCAGTATCGACAGTTGAAATCTGAACTTGCCCATGTGAGTAAGATTGTAAATCGGCAATAGCATTATTTGTCTGTCCTAACACTTGTGACTTAAATCGCGGAGATTCAGGCATCTTACGGCGAGCGTAAATAACGCTCATGGCAGGTAAAGCACCAAGTCCAAGCATTATTCTCCATGCTAAGTCGTGGTTTATGCCGCTTGCAAGCAGTGTTATCGCGACAATCGGCCCAGTAATCAGTCCGAGTGCCTGCATTGAAAATACCATGCCGACCAACTTGCCGCGGTCGCGTACGTTTGCGTATTCACTCATAAGCACCGCGCTTATCGGATAATCGCCGCCAATGCCAAGACCAAGAATGAACCGAAAAACAATTAACCAAAAAATGTTTGGCGATATAGCTGTTAATAATGAACCTACTGTCATAATGAGAGCTACAAGTCCGTAAAGTGTCTTTCTTCCAAGTAAATCTGCAAGCCGTCCGAAAACTAATGCGCCAAAGAAGTTGGCAATCAGTGTTGTACTTCCAACGAGTCCTACCATTGTTTGAGACAAATGCCACTCCTGTTTTAGTAGAACGAGTGCGGCACCAATAATAAATAAATCGTAAGCGTCCGTAAAAAAGCCGAGTCCCGAAATTAAAACGGCCCGAAGATGAAATAAACTTAAAGGCGCTTCGTCCAAGGCATTAAGCACTTTTTTGCTGTCTGTCATTTATGTGTCCACACTCCTTTTGCAGATGTGTGAAACCACACCTCCCACGGCCCCAGATATGTAAACTATTTAGAACGTGTATAGAATAACAAATCAATGTAAAGGAATTGTTAAGTTTTATTAAAGACTTGATGAAAGCTGTGTGAACACTTTTTGTAGTGCATTCCAGCTTACAAAATGAGATGTGCAAATAGAGTTCGGCAAAATGCGGATATTAAAATGAACAAGTAATAATCGTGATTTCTTGATACAATTTTACATAGGGATGATAATCTGGAATATTGGTTTCACTTTTGGACTTCAATCGGCTTACTCTCAACATCTGCTGCACCAGTCGTCTGTAACACAGCATCATAGTTCACAGTCCCAATATATACAGGGACCATAATGGAGAAATAGACTTTGGCGGAACAGACAGCGAGGGGAAGGTACCGCTGGGGGGAAAAGCTATTGTTAAAACCGTTTCTGATTACAATTTTTATTGCGCCTCTACTTTTTTTATCAGGTTGTTCTGCAAGAAAAACTCAACAGCCGATTGATGCCGCTGCTGTAAAGGTTCCTTGGGCTTCCGTTCCAGGAATAGTGCAAAGCGCCACGGATGCGGCAGCCGGACTGTACGGTCAAGGACAGGTTTCTAATGGGCAAGTCATACAAACTTGGTCTGACGACTCAATTCATCAAAAAATGTACGTTGTAACTATCGTGGGTAAATTCCATAATGGCAAAATAGATGCTGAGAAATTATCTTTTTCCGTATTGGCAGATGGAAGCAAAATATGGGCGCTCGGTGCCTTTGACGATAAAGGAAAGGTAATATGGCAACAAGACAATTTCACCGTTAAACAGGAGAACCTTCGTTTTGAAGGAAAAAGTGCTTTTTGGCAAGGTTCATACAGTGTAGAGGCAACCCAAATTTGGACAAAGGGATTTGCAAACTATGGGTCGTGGGAATCGGACCAGTTTGATCTTTCTTATCTAAGAAGGACGCAAAAAATAGTCAAACTGCTCAAATACGTAGTGAGTACAGGTGCAGGGGGGTGCAGAGAAACAGTAGCTGATGCTGACCTTAGCCATGGTTTCGGCTGTGGTGGTGCAGGAAATGGAGCTATTCCGAGTGAAGATTCCGTCATAAAAGCCGCGGTATCTTGGGATGGGCAAAGTGAAACGCTCAGCTTGCGCAACCCAAAATCAAAAAAATAAGCCTCATTACGCAGTTTTGTATTTCTCTATTGAAGTAGTATGTAAAGATAAAGATCTCATATCATGTTCTTGTTTCTCATGAAATAACTGACTTTACAAGCAGTACAGTTCCTAGTGCTGTAATAAGAAGATACACATAGCGTTGGAATTTGGCTGTTGGCATATGCCGATGAAGTATTGTACCGACTATTATTGCTGCAGCTATAGCAGGCAAGGAAAATACATATAAAATAAACATATCGGTTGACCACATGCCGCCAATACCCTGCCCGGCAACAATAAGTATTCCTGAAATAAGAAAATAAGCTTGAAGGGTACTGCGAAATTTGCTGGGGGACCACTTTCGCAATGAACCATAAACAGCGATTGGAACGCCGTTAAAGTTGTATGCACTCCCAAATACTCCAGACGCAAACCCAAATAACAATCCCCATCGCTCATGAACTTTAATTGAATCCGATTTGTGTACAGATTGATTTAGGGAATAAATTCCGTACACGATAAGCACGGCACCAAGCAAAATTGTGATTACTTTGGTTGGTATGAACATAACCATAGTAAGTCCAACTGGAATGCCAAGAAGTGCAGCAAGGGTCAGTTGAATAAGCGTTTTCCGGTCGATGTGCTGCCAGCCTGCCAGTACAGCAAGCATGGCGACTGTCAAACCAACGAGCCCCATGAGTGAAACTACTGTATGCAATTTAATTGGAAGCAGTGTAAGTAATGGCATACTCACCACAGCAGCCCCGAAACCAAATGTCATTCTTGTCAAAGCACCGAGAAAGACCACAAATATTACACCTAAGATAACCGAAATAGACATATTTGCACCTGTCTTAAAATGTTGTGTATTTATTTTAATAGATTTACTTGAGTAAAAGAGTTTAAATAAAATGTATTTTTGGTTCGATGTCTAGTCGAAAGATTTACGTGTTTTTGTTTGTGCGTATTACAATTAATCCCTCTGCACATAATACTTATCCATCAATGGAATTGAACAACTAAATGCCCGATTGAAGGATCGTGATTAGCATAGAGGGATTAGCATATTTTTTCTCTTTTATCAATGCTGTTCCACCGCGATTTGCGACGCCAGCTTTCTCCATTAGGCATCTGTTCATTTTATGCCTTTTCATTTTGGTATATACTGGATTGACTTTAATTTTTAAGGAAAAAAACAAGACAGTCCAGTTTATGTTCATGTTTATAATTGCGTTTTTGCTCCCGATTTTTAACATTTTAAATGAGCTTTGGTTATTTTTGATAGGGCATTTTGGCGTATTGACCGAATTGCCTTTACAACTGTGTGGAACGATGTATCTTATTATCCCTCTGATGGTTTTATCACGAAACCGTACACTCATGGAGTTTGTATATGCCTGTGGGATGCCAGGCGCCTTTTTTGCGATGCTAACTCCGGATACCCAAGGATATTATTTTATCAGCTGGGGTTTCCTGATATTTATTGTTATACATTCTCTTATTGTGTACGTACCTTTGTTTATGTTAATAACGGGTGAATTCAGACCACGTATTTGTAATTTGTATAAAGTAGCCTGTTTGTTTTTTAGTTTAATCATACTGGATCTAATCGTTGATCGAACATGCGTTATGCAGTTGCTGTATGAATTTGGAATTCGTCCGCATTAAAAACTTTACGAAAATAGAAAGAAGCTCTTGACTTTTTCAAAACACCACA
>JAKADF010000144.1:6652-7740 GCA_021820805.1 Bacillota bacterium | reverse complement strand
TCACAAATTAAAACAGAAGACATAGCAACAGAAGTCTTGGAATTTATTGAGGCTGGAGAAAAGGTAAACTTAGCTGATGCAGATGTAATTGTTGCTGGCGGCCGTGGTCTTGGCGGACCAAATGGATTTCACGTTTTGCAAGAATTAGCAGACGCACTTGGAGGAGTAGTTGGTGCTTCACGTGCAGCAGTAGATCTTGGTTGGATTAGCCATGACCATCAAGTGGGGCAGACTGGAATCACTGTTAGGCCAAAATTATATTTTGCAGTTGGGATTTCCGGTGCCGTTCAACATGTGGTTGGAATGCAAAATTCAAGTTATATCGTTGCAATTAATAAGGATCCAGAAGCACCTATCTTCAAAATTGCGAATTACGCAATTGTTGGGGATTTATATCAGATTGTCCCAGCAATAACGAATGCGGTGCGGGCTCGCAAGGGCCTTCAGGTATCCACTAGTTAAATACCGATTAACTTCCGTTTTGAAAAGTGAGCTTTGACGGGGGATGAAATTGTGGCTGATGAGCGATTTGACGCTGTGGTTGTCGGAGCAGGTCCGGCTGGGACCGCAGCAGCATATACGATGGCTAAAAATGGATTAAAAGTTGCTTTAATAGAACGTGGTGAATTTCCTGGTTCGAAAAACCTTTTCGGCGGCGTATTATATCGTAAACAACTAGAAGACCTTTTACCTGAGTTCTGGAAGGAAGCTCCGCTGGAACGCACAATTGTTGAACAACGCATGTGGATTCTCGGTGAAGATAGTGTAGTAACCTTAGGTCATCGCAATGACAAGTTTAAGGAACCTCCAAATTGCTGGACTGGACTTCGTGTCAAGTTTGACCAATGGTTTGCATCCAAGGCAGAACAGGCTGGAGCTATTCCTATTTACGAAACGGTTGTAACGGAGTTGCTGCGAGAAGGTGAGCGGGTTGTTGGGGTTCGCACTGACAGAGATGATGGGGATTTGCGAGCAGATATTGTAGTCATTGCAGATGGCGTAAATTCTCTTCTTGGTAAATCCTTATTGGCACATAAGGAATGGCGCCCTGACCAAGTGTCTTTAGCAGTGAAAGAAGTCATTGCACT
>JAKADF010000144.1:0-6642 GCA_021820805.1 Bacillota bacterium | reverse complement strand
AGATTTAATTTGGAAGGCAATGAAGGCTGCACGATTGAGTTTGTTGGCGAGATGTTTGGCATGGCAGGGCTTGGTTTCTTATATACCAATCAAGAAACACTCTCCCTTGGTGTCGGGGTAATGGTCAGCGACCTTCGTGAAAAGCAAATCAAACCATATGCCATTCTTGACCACATTAAACAGCATCCAATGATAAGGCGTTTAATTCAAGGAGGGGAGGTGAAAGAGTACGCCGGGCATTTGATTCCAGAAGGGGGATTTGATTCGATGCCCCCATTGTCCGGGAATGGATGGATGATTTGCGGGGATGCAGCCCAAATGGTAAATGCAGCACACAGGGAAGGGACAAATCTAGCGGTTACATCAGGGCGGTTGGCAGGTGAAGTAGCTTTATTAGCCCATCAGACCGGTGATTTCTCTGTTGCAACCTTGGATAAGTATGACAAAGCCATAAGGGCATCCTTTATTCATAAAGACTTAAAGAAGTATCGAGGACTCCATGGTTTGCTTGGGATGGAGAATTCTGAAATACTATTCGGGAAATTACCGCAGGCATTGAACGAGGCGGCTTATCAAATGCTTCTCGTAGACGGCGTCACAAAAAAGGAGAAGCAGAAACTCGCTGTACGGGAGCTGCGTGAGGCTGCCGGCGGGAACCTCGATTTGCTGCGTTTAGGCCTTAAAGGATGGAGGGCTATTAACGGATGAGCGGAGGTATCGAGGAACGTCTATATACGATTCGGTACAAAGCAGATGATGTGTCCCATTTAACCATCAACAACCAGGACGTGTGTGCTTCTTGCGTCGGTAAATGGTGCACCACGTTTTGTCCAGCCGATGTTTACTTGTGGCATGACAAGGAACAGATGACTTCTGTTGCGTTTGAAAATTGTATTGAATGTGGAACTTGCAGATTAGCATGTCCTCACGAAAACATTGAATGGGTATATCCAAAAGGCGGGTATGGTATCACATATAAATACGGTTGATTGTGAGGATGTATAAATAACAGATCGGAGCCTCGATCAACACGCAGCCCCGAAGATGCAGAATCAGAATCTTGCATCCCGGGGCTGCGTTTACGTTTAAATGCGTGCATGGAAAGGCTTTTCTTGAATTAAAATAAAAGCCACCCCTGTCAGGGTGACTTATGTTTATAATTCGATTTAAAACATCCGTTTTACAACGGTAATGTGTTTATACCAGTATGAACCAGGGGAAAGTTTGAGATAGCCGACTTTACCCAGTCCGCCGCCGCATTGAATCATTTCGCCATGACCAATGTAGATGCCGACATGTCCGCCGCGGTTAAAAATAACAAGGTCTCCCGGACGCATACTTTTAATTGGTACTCGCCAGCCTACACTATGATACTGTGTTTGAGATGCTCCACTCATTTTGTAACCAAGTGCATGGTGGTAAACATAGGCAGTAAAATTACTGCAGTCAAAACCGTATTGGCCTCTATCTTCATTGTGGCCCCAACGATACGGGGTTCCAAGTTTGCTTTTTGCAACCCTCAAGACAGCATTGAACTTAGTTTGATAACTTGCATTACGGGATGCAAGGGCATGAACACTCGAATCATATCGTACGCCAGGCGGCAACGCTGTAGATATTTTATACGAGCTGTTCACTGACTTAGTGGTTTTAGATGAATTTCTGCCTAAGTGGGTCCAGCGTGTATTGCGTGTGATATATCCGTTGTGTCCGCGTGAATCACGAACATGCCACCAGTATTTTGTGCTGCCAGATTCTAATGTAAGAACTGTTCCTTTTTTTTCAAACGCGATCTGGCCGCTGTGTAAATGTGGCTTGGATATGAGATAGGCGCCCTGGTTAACAATAACTTTGTTGCTTGAGCTTGTCCCAGCATAAGCGACTGTTGTTGAGCCAAGCACCGATGCGAGCGTAATTGCAGAGGCAATTATAGTTTTAAATTTCAATTCATTTCCTCCTTATTAGCCTTCGAGGTTAGTTGTCGGGTTCGGGCAGAGGATTTACCCTTGCTTCTACTCAAGCATTCACCCCAAGAATATATCCCCCGTACTCAGTTTCCTGAGATTCGGCTTGTTTTTTCGTTAACAGTTACCACCGTAACATATAAGGAGGATAGTAATCATTGTTAAAATATTGATAGAAATGAAGACTGAACCAGACAATGTGTTCCAGATCGTGGGTTAGTTACATACAATTACTTGTTGCAAAAATGCCGAAATCGGTATTTATTGTGCCTATTGCCGCAATTCTCGGCCAAACAGTAAAAATTGTGATGCTTGTGTTCTTCATTTCTATTAATTGATAAATTGCAGGTGAATGTATTGTATATTGTTCCGAATCAAATGCCGAATCATCTCAAAACGGATTATCAACCAGATGATGGTCAGTACGCGTTTATATCTTGGAAATGGGTGAAGCCCCTTGCTCAGTGGATAGGTGAAAGAACTTGTTTAGAAGTCATGGCTGGTCGAGGCATGCTCTGTTTCGCACTCCGCAAGCTCGGAATCGATATAATTGCTACGGACGACTTTTCGTGGAATTTGAAAGATACCGTAACAAGTGTCGAACCTTTGGATGCCTTATCTGCTGTGAAACGTTATGGGAGAAATTCAGATATCTTGCTCATGTCATGGCCTCCGGCTACAGACACAGCTTTTTATGTTTTGCAAGCTTTCTGTAAAGAAAATCCCAATGGATGTGTAGTATATATTGGTGAGACGTTAGGTGGAGATATGGCGACAGAACTATTTTTCAAACATTTTCAGACCATTTGGAATCCGTTTTTCGATGAGGTTTCAAAGGCATACGAAACACGTTTTGGGTATTATGACAAACCGATGCTGGGTCGATTCAGGTAAGATATCCATGATGCGAAAACTGGCGAGATTTCGCATCATGGATATCATCTTTTTTATCGATAAGCTCTAAGGTATTGTTTTGGAATCTCAACTTCTGCCCGAAGTGTTTTGCCAGCATGAGTGGCCCAGTATGGATCGCGCAGCATTCCCCTGCCGATTGCAACTAAATCAGCATCATGGTTTGCAATAACGGATTGTGCAAGTGCTGGTTCCTCCAATATACCCACAGCGATAACTGGAACAGAGAGTGCCTCTTTTATGGCACGAGCGAATGGAACTTGATAACCGGGATAATTTCCTGGTTTTCTCTTTGAGCCTGCAGGACCTTCCCCTCCGGAACTAACATGGAAAATATCAATTCCAGCATCCTTATAATTTTTGCAAATCTTTATAGTATGATCTAAGCCATATCCGTCGTCGACGTACTCCACTGCAGACACCCGAATGCAAAGAGGCATGGAACTAGGTAATTCGCTTTTCACAGCTTGAATTACTTCAACACCAAATCGTGACAAATCTTGTCCATAAATATCTTTGCGATGGTTCGTATATGGTGATTGAAATTGGTGAATTAGGTATCCATGAGCACCATGAAGCTCGATATAGTCTGCACCTGCTTGTACTGCGCGCTTTGCACCCAATCGATATTTTTCCACCATTTCTTTTACTTCATCAGTAGAAAGTTCCTTTGGGGTTTTAAAGCCTTCACCTTCATACCGAATTGGAGAAGGTGCAACAGGTATTGGAGCATCCTGTGCTTTACGCCCTGCATGAGCAATCTGGATACCGATTTTTGCGTTATGAGAATGTACTGAATCAATAACGCGAGCAAACGCTGGAATATGTTCATCTGACCAAATACCTAAATCGTAATCAGAAATTCTTCCATCGGGTTCAACATCTGTCATTTCCATAATAACTAAACCAGCACCGCCAATTGCGCGGCTTGTATAGTGAATCAAATGCCAGTCATTTGGCTTTCCGTCGCGTGCGGAAACGGAATACTGGCACATAGGAGCCATGACGATTCTATTTTTTAGTTCTAAACCTTTTATACGATAGGGGGTAAAAAGTTGGGCCAAGTTGATTTCTCCCTTCTTTATTATATATGTAAGTAATGATGCAGCTTGAGTTTTATCCATGACTATCTTATCGGAAGTAATAGAGGCATGCAATCATATAGATGCTTTTGAAAACTGTTTTTGTTTTATCTTTAAAAATATGTAAACGCCCCCTATACAGAATATACCCCCGATGATTTGCCACCAAGTGATGGCCTGCTTAAGCAAAAAGTATGCTAGAACAATTGCGCCAATTGGTTCCCCGAGAGTTGTCATTGAAATCGTTGACGCTGGAAGATACCGCAGCAACCAGTTGAACAATCCATGCCCCAATATGGTTGGAACAATTGCTAACAGTAAGAAGATGTCCCAGTCCCTCGCGGAATAACCGATAAAAGATATGTGTTTATAGAGCGTAAAAATGGAAAGTTCTAGTCCTGCGATGAAAAAGACAACGATGTTATAAACTGTCGAAGGGATTTTTGTTCGCACTGCTTGTCCAAACATCATATAAATAGATACAGCCGCTGTTCCAATTAAAGACGAGATGTCCCCGATTAATTGATTTGTCGATTTGCCAATATCTCCATATGCAACGATGATTGTGCCAAAAAGTGCAAGTGTCATTGAAAGTATTTGAATTTTGGAAAACCGTTCACGAAACACAAAATAGGCCCCAATCATGACAAAGATTGGAGATAGAGCTGTAATAATCATAGAGCTTGCAACCGTTGTTTCATCTAAGGATGAAATCCAGAACAAAAAATGAAGGCCTAGAAATATACCAGACAGGAGCAGCAGCATCACGTCTTTAAAGCGAATTTGCATTAATGTTTCTCTTGATTTAAGAAGCCCTGGAAGGAGAAAAACACAGGAAAATAATAAACGGTACATTCCAATAACCGCGGGCGGTGCAGTTGTCCATTTGATGAGTATTGAAGAAAACGAAATAGTGATAATCCCAATACCTGCAAGCAAATATGGTGAAACAATTGGCTTAACACGAGTCAATGGCGAATATCCTTTCAACGACTGATTCAACCACAATTAACCTCATTCAAGAATAAAGCTTTTTAAGGCAGTGTCAATCTTCTATTCAAATTAGGAATAGGGTCATCTTGGATTAAACTTTCGAATTGAAAAACCTGCAATTAGTATCATTAAGCAAATGGAAATTTGTAAAATGATACCGTGATTGGTGATATCGTGGAATTGGCGTACAGGCATGTTTGTGACTAAAGCAGATGCCGCCCAGGCCATCATCCCTGCACCAATTAGCAGAATCCATTGATGTTGTTCAGATTGGTTGGAAAGAAATAAAGCGATGATAATAAACAGAGGAATTGTTACAATTGAGAAGAACATGAGCCAAAAATGTTGATACTTCAATTCTGTTCCGAGCCAAATCATATTGTCTAAATTTCCGACAACTGTATAAAATGATACCTTTAGGATTAATGAACCGCTTCTCCAGGCGCGTTTAATCGGACTGATGTTCATAACTGTACGTATAGACATCCAAGAGAGAACGGAAAAAGCTAGAATTTGAAAAAATAGGATGCCCATTAACCGTTCGACACCAATAGAAAGCCCAATTTGAGAAACGCAAAGAATTAAGCCGACAAAAGAAATGACTGTCTTTCGATTTTTGTTTGCAGTATAGGGCAGTATGATCCCAGCCAGCAGAGCATTATCAATCGCTACAATAATGCTGATGAGTGCTAACCATGCGAGAGAGTGTTCCATGGACTGCCTCCGAATCGGTTTCATAGGTAGTGTATGCATGATTGATGGACAGGTATGACTTGTGAGATCACGTCGCCATTGGTTCACAATCCGTTAAATAGAATTGTTAATTTGGGAGGAAATTGTGATGCAGACAGAAAGTAAGAAGAGTGAAACTGCCTACGAAAAAGCCACATTTGCAGGCGGATGTTTTTGGTGTATGGTAAAACCGTTTGATAAGTGGCCGGGGATTATAGAAGTGGTATCTGGTTACACCGGAGGTCGTACAGAAAATCCAACTTATGAAGAAGTGTGCAGCGGTACAACGGGGCATATGGAAGCAGTTCAAATTACATACGATGAAAATGTTTTCCCGTATGAAAAATTGGTAGAGATTTTTTGGCAGCAAATTGATCCGACGGATGCTGGAGGACAATTCTACGACAGAGGCTTCTCTTATCAAACTGCGATTTTTTATCACAATGAAATGCAAAAACGAATTGCAGAAGCGTCAAAACAAATGCTTGTAAAAAGCGGCAGATTCGATAAACCCATCGCAACAAAGATTTTGTCTGCATCCACTTTTTATCCTGCAGAAGAGTACCATCAACATTACTACAAGAAAAACCCTGTACATTATGAAGCATATCGCCAAGGGTCTGGACGTGCTCACTTTATTGAAGCGCATTGGAAGTAACCGAACCTTTTTAAAAATTTTGACCAAGCTATTGCCCATAGACATCAAAAGGTCCATCCTTCTAAGGAGGGACCTTTTGAGCAAGCAATTTAGTTAATGGGAAAGAAAACAATTTGAGAGTCAGTGTCAGTTTGTCCGATTAACAAAATGAGTCCATTGTCTGTAAGTGAGAACCCCCTTATTAACACTCCGACCTCAGCATAGAAATCTCCGCCAGTAACAACGTATGCCGCAAAAGTATCATGAGTCCCTTTTTCAATTGAAGGAAGAATGAAGTTTTCTTTATAAATAAGCCCCATAT
>JAKADF010000143.1 GCA_021820805.1 Bacillota bacterium | reverse complement strand
GTTCCGGCCTAGTTGAAATCAAGTCAGAAGTCGCAGCAATTCTGGGAGAAGTAACAAACCCGACACACGGCCTGACTGAAATTAAATCCGAGATTATTGCGCTTACTGGAACATCTGGCAGCATCGCGTCTGAGGTTGCAGCCATCGAGGCAAAACTAGATAATCCACAAACTGGCCTGGTTGAAATCAAGTCTGAAGTGGCCGCAATCTTGGCAGATGTAGAGAGTCCAGGTACCGGGCTTGTAGAAATTAAGTCAGAAGTAGCGGCAATCCTGGGAGAAGTAACGAACCCTGTCCACGGTCTGACTGAAATTAAGTCAGAGATTATCGCCCTTAGTGGTTCGTCTGGCAACATTGGTGCTGAAGTCGCAGCCATCGAAGCGAAGCTGGATAATCCACAAACTGGCCTCGTGGAAATCAAGTCGGAAATAAGAGCCATCTTGGCAGATGTAGAGAACCCAGGTACCGGCCTTGTAGAAATTAAGTCAGAAGTCGCAGCGATTCTGGGAGAGGTAACGAATCCGATCCACGGCCTGACTGAAATCAAGAACGAAATTATTTCACTTACAGGTACATCGAGTGGAATTGCAGCAGAAGTCGCAGCAATCGAAGCGAAGCTTGATAACCCACAAACTGGCTTGGTTGAAATCAAGTCAGAAATAGCAGCTATCCTGGCAGATGTAGAGAACCCAGGCACTGGGCTTGTAGAAATTAAGTCCGAAGTCGCGGTAATCCTGGGTGAAGTAACGAACCCGGTCCATGGTCTGACTGAAATTAAGAACGAGATTATCGCACTTACAGGCACATCGAGCACAATTGTAGCAGAAGTCGCAGCAATCGAAGCGAAGCTTGATAATCCGCTGACTGGCCTCGTGGAAATCAAGTCCGAAGTGGCAGCTATATTGGCGGATGTAGAGAACCCAGGTACCGGACTTGTAGAAATTAAATCCGAAGTCGCGGCAATTCTGGGAGAAGTAAGGAATCCGTCTACAGACTCGTAGAAATCAAGTCCGAAGTGGCAGCGATTGCAGCAGCGATTGGAGCTAGCGCCGATTTAACAACGGGCCCTGTTTTTGTAGTGAATGGAGCAAGGACTTTCTATACCAAAGTGCTGAACAATACGAACGCTACTCAAACTGTCACTGTTCGCGTTTATGATATAGCACAGTTTGTAACCAACGTTGGTATGGTTCCATTCTGTCCAAAAGTATTATTTGCCCAAACTACAACGACGGTTGCTCCATGCTGTACGGCTGAAATCCAGCTTCCCGCAGTGGCTCAAAACCATCAATATGAACTTCAGGTATTGGGGCTCTCACCAGGGATGTATGTGTCTTCATTCAGCACAGCAACAACACCTGGAGGAACTAAGTTACCGACTCCGATCGACGGAAGTATATTCATAAACCGAGATTTTGCCCCATTAATTCAGACATGTACACCCGCTTAATTGGTTGCTACTCATGCGCATATAAACAGAGGCTTTTTCTCAGCCTCTGTTTATATGTTTAAAAGGGTGATATAGATGAGTGAGATTTTACGAGCGCGAGGCGTTCGAAAGACATATGAAAGTGGTAATGCACAGATTGAGGTTCTGAAGGGTATTAACCTAACTGTTGAAAAAGGGGAGTATATCGCCATCAAGGGTGACAGTTGTGATGGGAAAACTACCCTTGCGAGCATTCTGTCTGGTCTTAAAAAACCGACAGCAGGTCAAGTTTGGGTAGACGGTGTGAGTATCGTCGGATTGGATGATGAAGAGTTACAAAGCTTTAGGGCTTGCCGTATTGGTGTTATTCCTGATTTTCAACGTGATTTTCCACATATGGAGGCCCTCACAGCGGAGCGGGCTGTCCAGCAAACACTCTGCCCAGAAGCTAGGAGTGAATGGAAAGGACCAAATAGTTCGCGCGAATGGCTTCAATTTTGTAAATTTACATTAGATCCGAAAGCCTTGATTTACCGCTTGTACTGCACTGACCGTCAAAAGGTTGCGATTGCGAGAGTCATGGCAGCGAGACCGAAAATCATCATTGCAGATGAGCCAAACAATTATTCTCTGACCGCCCAAAGCCGTCAAGAGATTTTATCCATTTTGGAACAATACAGACAAGATTTTGGCGGGACGATTGTGTTATTTACGAAATTCGACTCCGAGGCACAAAGAGCAGACCGGAGATTTCAGTTACGTAATGGCCTCCTTTCTGAATAGGATGGCTGTGAACACATGACGGTGTGTTGACAAGGCGGAAGGTGATATCGTGATCACGATAAGCTTATGTATGATTGTCAAAAATGAGGAAGAGACCATAGCAAGGTGTCTGGACTCAGTCAAGGACGCTGTGGATGAGATCGTTGTTGTGGATACCGGATCGACTGATAGAACAAAGGAGATTGCGAGCGGTTATACGTCAAGTGTTTATGACTTTGAATGGATTCACGATTTTTCTGCAGCACGGAATTTCTCCTTTTCTAAAGCGACTAAGGACTATATTTTATGGTTAGACGCTGACGATGTGGTTCTAGACGAAGACTTGCAAAAGTTGAAGGCTCTCAAGATAAAATTAGATCCAACTGTAGATATTGTGATGATGAAATATAACCTAGGAACAGACAAGAGCGGGCAGCCATCAACGACGTATTATCGGGAGCGGCTGATTAAGCGAGCAAATAACTATAAGTGGCAAAATCCTGTTCATGAATATATCAATCTAACAGGGAAAATTCTTCGAGTGGACATTGCAATCACTCATAAAAAGACGAAACAGAGAACATCGAGGAACTTGGAGATTTTTGAGCATATGGTTCAGGCGGGAAAGGAATTGTCTCATCGAAATTGTTTTTATTATGCAAGGGAGCTTAATGTGAATGGGAAATACGATGAAGCAGCGATGTACTTTGAGAAGTTCTTGGACCAAGAGGGCGGGCTAATCTCCAATTACATCGATGCTTGTATCGACTTATCGAACATCTATACTCGTAAGGGAGATAGAAGAAAGGCAATCCGAACGCTCCTTCGGTGTTTTGAACATGGCGTACCGCGGGCAGAAATTTGCTGTCAAATAGGCAGTCAGTACAAGGAGCTCGGAAAGTACGAAATTGCAATTGCCTGGTATCAAATCTCGGCAAACCTAAAGAAACCAGAAGATACGTTAGGGTCTGTTGTTCATGACACTTATGACTATATTCCCTATGCTGAAATAAGTGTGTGTTACTTTAAGCTTGGACAGATTCAAGAAGCCATTCAATATAACGAACTAGCCGCAAAGGTTAAACCTAATTCCTTAATTGTAAATCAAAATCGGAAATATTATCTAACCATCGTTGAGAATGTAAAAAAGATGGTGTGAAACCACACTTTTTTAGATGGCAGTCGGATCCGTTTTAGGATCCGGCATTATTGTTATTTGTTTGTAAACTGCAAGGCGTAGTTCCAAGAAGCGTGTGAATGTGTGATTTCACTGAACAGAAGCATCTGAGCTACGTTGGAGCCGTCTTGTCAGCCTCGATTGCCAAAGGACGGCAATAAGTAGAACAGGATAGCACAATGCCGAATGCCACAGCTTCCATGTTGTGTAATAAAAATAACCGGACTTGAGCGCTGCTACTTCAAATATAAGGCAGAATACAGTCCATCCAGCAATGTACACAAGCTTATGAAATCGGGATTTGGAATGCGGATAATAGTTGAGAAAAATTACATTTACAGGAGGATATATGAACATTGCCAAAAACCCTGACCACTGAAACCCTGGATAAAAATATCCGAATAAGTTTAGGTGTAGATCTAAAATTATGTCTGACATTCCCTCTGCTGCAAGTGAGAACAGTGCTGTTACCCATATGACAAGCCATGAAATTCTTTTTGGCATGAGGATAGCAACTATGTAAAATACGCCGAGAGACGTAATGAGAAGTAACACGCCTCTGCCCCTCTCGTTTGAATGGTTTTGCAGATTCGGGATTCGCACAGACATTGGTCGTTTATCGCGTTACAGGCTCCGGTACATCTCCCACCGATATGGCTTTATACTGCCATAGCACATCATGTACTTCGGTAGATTTCGCTTCCTCGCATTGTACAATCATCGTAATTTCGGGAATTGGTTTTCGAGGGAATCGAGTAATCGCTCGCTGCCCCTTCCACTTCTTAAGTAAAAACATCACTCCAAACCCAACGACAAATCCTACAACAACAGAAATTAACCCCCAAGCTATCGGTCCCCATTTCAATCGAAACCCCACACTTGCACCAATAACGCCAGCAGCTGTTGCTAAAGCCATGCCAAGATCAGAAGTCCTTATTTCAATATCCGTAGCCCGAACCACAAGTTTTTTCGGATCATTACGAAATTGATTCATCGGCACTACTAATATGTTGTCACGGTGAATTCCGAATTTCTCTAGCACCCCTAATGCTTGTTCTAATTCAAGAGTTTGTTCAAAGGTACTAATGATTAGCATCGCCCTAAACCTCTTTGCAGGAGGGTTCGCACATTTGCACCTTGGTACCGTTCGTTGAAAAACTGCTTTTGTTCGGTGGTGAAGATGTGGTTTTGCTCGACCGCAACGATATATCCGTAATATATAGAACCAACGAAAATTGAGGGCAAAAATAACAACCATTGTGGATCTAGCACTGCAATTGATTCTTCGAGGCGTCCATTCAAAAGCAAAAAGAGTGAGTCGTACAGATGTGCCATGGAAGCCTTAATCCACCACCATAGGATTGCATAAATTCCAATAAGAACACGTTGGTTGTACAGTTGTCCAAGCCCTGGAAATACAATTGACCAAAAGGCTCCCATGATGGGATTTTTTCTTTCAAAGTACTGAATCTCCAAAGAGCGGACAGTCATTGGGTTCATACGAGTGTCTTCCAACTCTGCGAGATGACTAATTCGATTAAGCGTGATTGCGGAGCGGTAGCTGTTCCACATCGCATACAAATATATGCCCATGTAGCCATACATCCATCGCGGTTGAAGGGTTGCCTTCGCGAGATCAAAATGTCCGCAGAACGTATATACCATGGCTTCGTTTACATGACCAAGCGTATTCGTGATAACTTCCGATAAT
Organism: Bacillota bacterium; assembly: GCA_021820805.1. The sequence goes on along the minus strand of JAKADF010000143.1, from coordinate 2,662 downwards.
GTAAGCAAAATCCCACGTAAATATTGATTTAGCAATATTTGCCCGAATCCAGGAAAAGCAGCGGACCACCAAAGTACAACAAGAGGGTTCCTCCGCCATAGATACGTGATCCCGTTACCACTGAGATACATTCGTGGTCTACGCGCCGAGGGCTTATATTCTGACAATATAATCTCTCCATAGTAATAATGTTTGTTAATATGGCGCAATTATATTCAGATATTCATTGAACTACCTATGAAGATATGTTCAAACGATAACAGTCGGAAATATTTTCCGACTATCGTAGAGAATGTAAAAAAGATGGAATGAAACCGCTTCTTTGTGTAACATAGATAGAAAGAATATTTTTGTTTTTCTATCAAGGAGTGTCTTTTTTTGGATAGGCAGTTAAAGCGCTCAATCAGTTGGGGGCAGGGGATCGCGATGGCAGTCGGATCCGTTTTAGGATCCGGCATTCTTGTGCTTCCTGCTGTTACAGCACAGCAAGCTGGGCCAGCGTCGTTAATATCGTGGGTTTTTATGTCACTATTAGCAATACCTCTTGCATTTACTTTAGGCAGGTTAGCGACACGGGTTCCGAGTGCAGGCGGGATTGCCGCATACGCAAGGCAAGCGTTTGGCCCTGTTGCTGGCAGCATGGTTGGCTGGTTGTTTCTTGGGACAGTTCCGATTGGAGTGCCCATCATCGCACTTGTTGGCGCAAATTATGTCGGCGTTGTTTTTCATCTCACAAACTGGGCGATGACCGGAATTGCCGGCACCATTCTATGTACATCTCTTTTTCTAAATATCCGCGGCATTGAGTTATCCGCTACTGTTCAAGTTCTCATTGTTTGTCTCATTGCAGCCCTTCTCATCGCGGCAGTTGCCGCAGCATCTCCAAAGGTTGATGCAAATTCGTTTCACCCATTTCTGCCAAACGGATGGGTGCCAGTTGGTTCAGCCGCCGTTGCAATATTTTGGTGCTTTGTCGGTTGGGAAATGGTAGCTCATCTAGCAGAAGAATTTAAAAATCCAAAACGGGATGTATTTATCAGTCTAAGCATTGCACCAATTCTAGTTGGAATTTTATATGTTGGTATTGCATTTGTTACGGTTGGTACAAAAGCATATGGTGCGGATGTCGGCATAGCGCCCCTAAGTATTCTTGTGGGTATTGGGTTTGGCCGCATCGGTACAGATTTTACTGCTTTTCTAGCACTTCTAGTTACATTTGGCGGTCTCCATATGAATATCGCAGGGTTTTCACGGATGGTATACGCGCAGGCACGCGTTGGTGACTTTCCAAAACGGTTTGCGTATTTGCATCCGGTTTATAAGACACCAGTAATTGCACTTTATGGGTTAGCAACTGCGTTTACTGCCGTTTTGCTGATTAATGGTTTGTTTCATCCGAACCTCGGTGCATTGATTCAGTGGCCGAGTGTTGTTTTTTTAGCACTTTATATGGTTGCTATGTGTTCTGCGATAAAGCTGTTGCCAACGGGTGACCTTGGTTGGTGGATGGCGCTAGTTGCCTTCATCGTGTGTATCATCTTGTACCCATTTACAGGGTGGGCGTGCCTCTATCCACTCGCATTAACGTTTATCGGATGGTTTATATCAACGAAGGCTCGAGTTGTACATTTTTCAAATCAATGAGGAGGCGCACCTTGGTGAAATTAGGGAAGTCCGTTTTGTCATTTACAGTGGGGTTTGCGACTTTAGGAGGTTTTTGTGCCGCAGGCACACAAGCATTTGCAACGACGTACCCGATGAAACAAAAAGTGGTTGAACTGAATGGACAACGACTTTCTGCACCAAGTGGCTTTACTTATCAGAACACTGCTTGGATGCCACTCTATTATGTTCAGCAATTGCTTAATAAGTTGAAGCTTGCAAACACATGGAGCGGTGCAGGAACTCCGCAGGTATGGTCTATCTCATCCGTTTATGTAAAAAGGCCCATTTCCGTCATTCGACCAGTTGGAGGATCAATCAATATTGTCATTAATGGCCAATCGGCAGAAACGAATGTCCATCGAATTGCTGCGATTGACCCCGCATCAGGGCACGATACAACTTATATTCCAATCTGGTATATGCAAATGGCACTTAGGGATATTGGCGTAGACAGTACATGGAATGGAACAACGTGGAATGTTGAAACCAATTATACGGATTATACAAAAGATGGTACGTATCTTGGCGCATTTACGTATTCAACGGATGCAAAAGCTGCGCTTGGCCTTTATCCACTCGGATACGTTAAAGATAGGTCGGGGACGAAAGTATTTGTTCAGCCTTCTTATTTAAATGTAGATTTGCGTTACCCAGCGCCGCCAGATGTAACTGCGGGCTCTATCAACAATTTCTTAAAAGCACACAATTCACCACTTGCTGGTCTTGGAGAGTCCTTTATAAATGCACAGAATACGTATGGTGTGAATGCGGCTTTTCTTGTTGCGGTAGCGTGTAATGAGTCTGGTTTTGGCACAAGCGACTTTGCTCTGCAGAAGAATAACTTGTTTGGGTATGGTGCTTTTGATGCAAACTCGACAGCGGACGCGGCAATTTTCCCAAGTGATGATTATACCATTCAATTTGAGGCTTTTGAGATGCGTAACCATTATCTAGATCCTGGATCCGATCATTATAGTTCGACATATGGACCCACGCT
>JAKADF010000142.1 GCA_021820805.1 Bacillota bacterium | reverse complement strand
GGTGAATGCCTGCGCCCCCGGCTTCCCGGGGGCGATTCTTCCAGTCAAATGCCTGACCGAATAAAAACAAGGAAACCAGGACTTTGAGAGACTGTCGCTGCAAAAACATAGATAAGCGGCCGCCCCTCAAGGCCCCGATTGGAGTGCAGACTAGTGCAGACAAATTGGGAAGAGTTAGAGGCCTCACTTTCCGTTACATTTCAGAATATTTCTCTTTTGAAGCAGGCATTCACTCACGCTTCGTATAGAAATGAGCATCGTAAACTTTCGATGCAAGATAACGAACGGTTAGAGTTTTTAGGGGATGCTGTTTTGGAACTCATAGTTAGTGAGTATTTGTTTCGCTTGTATCCGAGTTTGCTTGAAGGTGAGCTTACACGGATGCGGGCGGCTATTGTTTGTGAGCCGTCATTGGTGATTTTTGCAAAGCGGTTAAATTTCAACAAATATATCCGCCTAGGCAGAGGAGAAGAACGCTCTGGGGGGCGCAGCAGACCTGCTTTGTTGGCTGATGTTTTTGAAGCATTTATTGGGGCTTTGTTTCTAGATCAAGGACTGACTGTGGTGCAAAAGTTTGCAAATGAACATATCTTTGCACATCTTGAGGAAAGAAAAGTTACTGCAGATTACAAGACGGCACTTCAAGAGTGGACTCAACAGCATGTAATAAAACCGATAAGATATGAGATAACAGAGGAACACGGCCCGGCACACGCAAGGGAATTTGTTGTACAGGTGAATGTTGGGGATGAGGTTCTTGGAATTGGCATAGGCCGTTCTAAAAAAGAAGCGGAACAGAAAGCGGCTTGTGCGGCCCTTCAGAAGCTGAAGGACGAGGTTAGGGGGATTTGAAATGTTTTTGAAGCGGATCGACATTCTTGGATTTAAGTCATTCGCGGATAAGACAGGGGTTGAATTCTCCCCTGGCATTACAGCCGTCGTAGGACCGAATGGCAGCGGCAAAAGTAATATTGCAGATGCTATTCGTTGGGTGCTTGGTGAGCAAAGTGCGAAGACACTTAGAGGCAGTAAGATGGAAGATGTCATTTTTGCCGGAAGTGCAACCAGGCGCTCAATTAATTTTTGTGAGGTTTCGCTGACTCTTGATAACAAAGATCGCCATCTGCCTGTAGTTTTTGATGAAGTCACTGTGACTAGACGTGTTTATCGTTCAGGTGACAGTGAATACCTGATTAATAATGGCCCTTGCCGGTTGAAAGATATTCACGAGTTGTTTATGGATTCCGGGCTTGGCCGAGAGTCCTACTCGATTATTGGACAAGGTCGAATTGAAGAGATGTTGTCGACTAGGCCTGAAGATAGGCGCGGTCCTTTTGAGGATGCTGCTGGAATTGTGAAATTTAAATTTCGGCGAAAAGAAGCAGAACGAAAATTGGATGAAACGAATGCGAACCTCCTTCGTGTTGGAGACATTCTTGCCGAGCTCAATGAGCAGGCGGGACCGCTTGAAATTGAGGCGAATCGAGCGAAATCTTACCAGCAACTAGCAAACCGATTGAAAGAATTAGATATTGGGTTGCTGGTGAGTGACATTGATACGCTTAAAACTCGGTTTACAAATGCGGGAGCACGTGTAACTGAATGGTCTGAAAACCGCTCACAAGTGGCAAATGAAGTATCAAAGCTTGATAAGCAGATGCAAAAAGTGCGTATTGATTTGGAGTCGAAGACTGCTCAAATTGACACTTTGCAATCCCAGTATGTTCAAACGGTTACTAAAAGAGAAAAAACAGAGGGTGAACATGCTCTTTTAATTGAACGAATCGAAAACTTGAAAAAAACCCTGATTGATAAAGAGACAAGAAGGACGGAATTAGAAGGAGACATCCAGGCGGCACATGAATCTGCTGATAAAATTGCTGTAGATGAACTAGCAGTAACCGAACGTTTAAAAGTGGAGCAAGATGAACTCGAACAAGTGAATGCCGCGTTTGATTCAACGAAGAAAGGCAGCATTGAACAAAAAGTAAAACAACTCAATACAGATTTAATTGATTTGCATCACAAAGCGGCTACCTTTCGAAACGAAATGAAGACTGCTGAAGAATCACTCGCCATGGATGACCGGAAAATGGAGCGGTATACAGCTGAGCGTGAGAAATGGACTGCACAAATCCTCAAGTTTGAACGGGACATCCACGATGAGTTGGCAAAAATTGAGGAAGTCGAACGCAGCATGTCTTCCCGTCAAGTTTCACTGGAGGAAGCAACCATTGCCTATCGAGAAGCTTCAAAAAAGGAAGCAGATTTGGTTGGCGCTATCCATAAAATGGAACCCGAACTTGCTTCTTTAAATTCGAGGCTTGAATTACTAAAAGACCTTGAACAGGGTTACGACGGGTATGCTCTTGGCGTGAAAACCGTTATGCAAGCGAGTGCAAAAGAGAAATTGTCTGGCATTCACGGCAGTGTGGCCGCATTGATGCAGGTTGAAAAACAATATGAACAAGCAATTGAAACAGCTCTTGGCGGTGCTGTGCAAAATATTATTGTAGATACAGAAAGAGAAGCACGTGCAGCAATCAGTCTTCTTAAGGGCAGACAAGCTGGACGAGCCACATTTATGCCACTAGATGTGATTAAAAGCCGATTGTTATCGAGGACAGAACGGGATCACGTTGCAAATATTCCCGGCTTCATCGGCATTGCAAGTGAACTCGTGCACGTTGAATCAACTTTTTCACAAATTGTAGAGTACCTGCTCGGCAATGTTGTTGTTGCACAAAAGCTTGTACATGCTAATGACCTGGCTAGAAGACTTGGTTATCGAGTTCGTGTTGTGACTTTAGAGGGGGATGTTGTAAGCCCCGGCGGGGTTATGTCCGGCGGAAGTCATGCGAGGAAAGGGCCAGGTCTTTTAGGCCGTTCGCGTGAGCGTGCGAGCATAGAGGCATTGATATCCGAAAAATCGAAGGCTCAGCAATCTTTATATGAGTCACAACAAGATTTAAGGGATAAGACGACAAAGCTGCAGCAGGATGCTTCAAGCTTAGCAGAGGAGTTACAAAACTTAGAGCGGGAACTTGTTTCGTGGAGAAAACTACTTGGGGAAAATCAAATCGAAGAGAAGGCTGCTAAAGAACGGTTATCCGCTTTAGAATGGGAATGGAATCAATTAACTTCTGGACAGGAAGCTGCAAAATCACGTGCAGTTGAAGCTAAGGAAGGTCTTTTACAGATTGAAGATCAAATTACAAAGATAGAAGCAAATATTGAAGAACAGCAAGAGGCCCTTGTGACTTGGGAACAGTCAGCCGCAAAGGCAAGAGAACATGTAACAAAGTTGCGGGTTGAAGTAGCAACCCTCATGCAAGAACGAAATACTCTTCATGAACGGAAAAAGGAGATTACTCTTAGCATTTCGCGTATGGGAGAACGAATGGTTCAATTGATGAAAGAGACTCATGATTCTCAAAATGCCATAGTGCAGGCAAATGAACAATTAGAAGCATCTCGGGTCGCAATTGAAGCATCTGTGACTTTGGTTGCACAGATGGAAAAGAATCTCTCTGATATGAAACAGGCGCGTTTTAGTGTGGAATTGGAAGCACAATCTGTTGAGAAAAGTCTCCGCCAAAAGCAATTATCTTTAACAGAAATTGATGAAACGTTGCATAGAGCTGAGGTATTTGCTGAGAGAGCGGATGTAGAACTGAATCATGCCTTAACGAAGATGTCTGAATCGTATCAAATGACATATGAATGGGCACGTGAGCATTATCCGCTTTCTGACAGCATAGAGATTTCACGCAAAAATGCTGTACAGCTTCAGAAAGAAATCCGAGATCTTGGTGAAATAAGCATTAGTGCAATCGATGAGTGGCAGCGCTTGTCGGATAGAATCGACTTCTTGACCGGGCAACAAACCGATTTGACGGATGCGATTCATCAATTGGAACAAGTCATTGCAGAGATTGATGAAGAGATGTCTCGTCGATTCTTAACTACTTTTGAACAAATTCGAACTGAGTTTCAAGTGGCTTTTCGGCAATTATTTAATGGCGGAACCGCCGATTTGCAATTAATTAATCCAAGCGATCCGCTTTCAACTGGTATTGAGGTTACTGCTGAGCCGCCGGGGAAGCGTCTGCAAAATTTGAATTTGATGTCCGGCGGGGAACGTGCCCTCACAGCGATGGCTTTACTTTTTGCAATTCTGCGCGTGCGTCCGGTTCCATTTTGTGTACTCGACGAAGTTGAAGCAGCACTTGATGAAGCGAATGTCGGCCGATTTGCAAAACAATTACGCATCTTTTGTGATGAAACCCAATTTATTGTTATCACGCACCGCAGAGGCACAATGGAGGAAGCAGATGCCCTTTATGGTGTAACAATGCAGGAATCTGGTATTTCATCACTCATTGGCGTTAGACTGTCTGATGATGCCGATTTTGAAACAGCATGATGCTGAGCTAGGAGGACTTATATGGGGCTATTTGATAAGTTCAAACTGGGTCTGAAAAAAAGCCGAGAGACTGTCTTTGGCAGATTAGAAGGTTTGTTTTCGAGGGAAAAACTGGATGATTCCATTTATGACGAAATGGAAGAAGCCCTTCTAGCTGCAGACGTTGGAATGGATACTACGCTTTGGATTGTTGATAGAGTAAGAAAACTGGCTAGGGAAGAAAAGTTATCTTCCCCAGAAGGACTTCCAAATTTACTGCAAAAAGCGATGATTGAATCTTTGCAGGATGCAGACGCGAGTATGCGATTTGCGTCAACTGGTCCAACGCTTGTTATGGTGGTTGGTGTAAATGGCGCTGGAAAAACAACGTCAATTGGGAAACTCGCTCATTATTACAAGGCACAAGGAAAAAAGGTAATTTTGGCTGCCGGAGATACTTTTCGCGCTGCCGCTGCAGAGCAATTGCTGGAATGGGGTACAAGGTCTGGCTGTGATGTAATTCGCCATTCCCAAGGAGCGGATCCAGCTGCTGTTATTTACGATGCCATCGCTTCTGCTAATGCGAGAAAGGCAGATATTATTTTGTGTGATACAGCAGGCCGATTACATAATAAAACACATTTGATGGCTGAGCTGACTAAAATCTACAAAGTTGCAGGCAGGGAACTCCCTGGTGCACCGCATGAGACATTGCTTGTCGTTGACGGAACAACAGGACAGAATGCGATAAACCAAGCAAAGGTATTTCAGGAAGCAGTAGCTGTCACTGGAATGGTTATTACCAAACTTGATGGTACCGCAAAAGGCGGAGTTGTGCTGCCGATTGTTCGCGAATATAAGATTCCAGTGAAATGGGTGGGTCTTGGCGAAAAAATTAATGACTTAGAACCGTTTGATGCACATGCATTCACCTCTGCAATTTGTAAGCCGTAGAGTGTAAAGGGGTTGCACTTGACAGTGGCAAATGATGAACGTATGATAGATGAGGTCACGCGGATTGGTGTTTTATATGACTTTTACGCACCGCTCTTAACTGAGCGTCAGAGGCGAATGGTAGAGCTGCACTATTTCGAGGATTGGTCCCTTGGTGAAATCGCCGACAACTTTGGTGTCAGCCGACAAGCGGTGCATGACAATCTTCGTCGTGCTAAAGACCAGATGGATGGGTACGAAGATGCGCTTCATTTGGCTGCATCTTATGCTCTTTTAACAAAGCGTCTTTCACGGGTGCTTTCAGCTTGGCGCGAAATCCGTGATACTCTTTCGCCAGAGTGCAGAGCAGCAATGGACGGGGCACTTTGCGAATGGGTGGAGGAAGAGGGTCTGCTGACGGGGAGGGACACGCATGCTTGAAGGGCTGTCGACTAGCTTACAAAAAGCGCTTGGTAGGTTAAAGGGCAAAGGTAAGCTGTCGGAAGAAGACGTACAAGTAGCGATGCGGGAAGTTCGTTTGGCGCTTCTTGCGGCAGACGTAAATGTCAAGGTTGTCAAACAGTTTGTTGATAAAGTTCGGGAACGAGCTGTTGGACAAGATGTGCAAAAAAGTTTGACGCCAGGGCAACAAGTGGTGAAGATTGTCTATGAAGAATTGACAGAACTAATGGGTGGTACACAGGCACGTATTAAAATGGCTGCGAAACCGCCAACTGTCATTTTACTTGTAGGCTTACAGGGTGCAGGTAAAACCACGGCGATTACAAAATTGGCGCTTGCTTTTAAACAGCATCAGCATCGCCCCCTGTTGGTTGCTGCGGATGTATATCGCCCAGCAGCTATCGATCAACTCAAAGTTTTAGGAAGACAAGTTGATATTCCGGTTTTCGACATGGGTACTGAAGTACCCCCTGCGGATATCGCCCATAAAAGTTTTGGCGAAGCCGAAAAACTTGGGTCAGACATTATCCTTATCGATACAGCGGGTCGATTACATATCGACGAAAAGCTGATGGACGAGCTCGCGGAGATTAAGGAAGTTACAAATCCGGATGAAATATTGCTTGTCGTTGATGCAATGACTGGGCAAGACGCGGTTCATGTAGCCGAGTCCTTCCATGAGCGTTTGTCGATATCTGGTGTCATTATGACAAAGCTTGATGGTGACGCACGTGGCGGTGCCGCGTTAACTGTAAGGTCAATCACAGGGTGCCCGATTAAGTACGTCGGACTTGGGGAAAAGATTGAACCTCTCGAGCCTTTCCATCCTGACAGGCTCGCATCGAGAATTCTTGGGATGGGCGACGTTCTTAGCCTGATTGAGCGCGCTGAACAGACGCTTGATTTGGACAAAGCGAAAGAGATGGAGCAGAAAATGCGCAGTGCCAGCTTTACGCTGGACGACTTTCGTGAGATGTTCAAACAAGTGAGAAATCTTGGACCGCTTGATCAAGTATTAAAGATGATTCCTGGAATGAACAAATTAAAAGGAATCGAAAATGTTGATCTTGGTGACAAACGTTTTTTGCGTATGGATGCGATAATCACATCTATGACGAAAGCGGAACGTCTTGATCCGAGTGTGATGAATGCAAGTCGCAGGCGTAGAATTGCAAATGGGAGCGGTACAACAGTCCGGGAAGTTAATCAATTGCTGAACCAATTTGAGCAAACGCAGCAAATGATGAAACGCTTTTCCGGGATGGGAAAGAAAATGGGGCGTCGCGGTGCCATGAGTGCTCTGAAAAAAATGGGTGGTTTATCCGGCATGGGTGACCTAAGCCAATTAGAAGAGAAACTTGATACCGGCGACATGAAACCAACAATTGGTTCAGGTGACCAAAAGCGTCACCATAAAAAGAAAAAACGCCGTTAACTAAAAATTCTTTTGAGTGAGCTTGAAAATCGGCAAAAATATTCGGAGGTGCTTTACAAATGGCAGTAAAAATTCGTTTGAAGCGTATAGGTGCAAAAAAATCTCCTTTCTATCGTGTAGTTGTAGCAGAATCTCGTTCTCCACGCGACGGTCGTTTTATTGAGGAAATTGGAACATACAATCCTCTGACAGACCCAGCAAAGATTAATATCAATGAAGAAAGAGCACTTCACTGGCTGAGCACAGGAGCACAACCATCTGATACGGTTCGTCATTTGTTCCATCTAAGCGGTATTTTGAAGAAGCATCATGAAGCAAAATTGCAAAAGTAAGAGCGTATGAAGAAAATCGGTAAAGTTTGCCGATTTACATGCGGAATGATTAAATATTTCGCGTATACGGGGGCGAGAGCCGAATGAAGGAATTAGTTGAATTCCTGGCAAAATCCCTTGTGGATAACCCGGCCGCAGTTGTGGTAACTGAGGAGCAGCGCGGGGAGACTGTTGTATATCGATTGACGGTTGATCCCTCAGATATCGGTAAAGTCATTGGAAGGCAAGGG
>JAKADF010000141.1 GCA_021820805.1 Bacillota bacterium | reverse complement strand
GGGCCTGCGGACCATTCCAGCTTTAGCACTGTTTTGGTGGCTAATCGCCTCCCGGGCCTGCTGGCCATTCCAGCTTTGGCATTGTTTTGGTGGCTAATCGCCTGCCGGGCCCGCGGGCCATTCCAGCTTTGGCACTGTTTTGGTGGCTAATCGCCTCACGGGCCCGCTGGTCATTTCCGCATTGGTACTGTTTTGGTGGCTAATCGCCTGCCAGGCCTGCGGACCATTCCAGCTTTGGCACTGTTTTGGTGGCTATCTGCCTGCCGGGCCTGCAGGCCATTTCCGCATTGGTACTGTTTTGGTGGCTAATCGCCTCACGGGCCCACGGGCCATTCCAGCTTTGGCACTGTTTTGGTGGCTAATCGCCTCACGAGTCTGCGGACCATTCCAGCTTTAGCACTGTTTTGGTGGCTAATCGCCTCACGAGTCTGCAGGCCATTCCAGCTTTAGCACTGTTTTGGTGGCTAATCGCCTCACGGGCCCACGGGCCATTCCAGCTTTGGCACTGTTTTGGTGGCTAATCGCCTCACGAGTCTGCAGGCCATTCTCGCATTGGTACTGTTTCGATCGATATGCTTCCTGCCACCGTGCTCCATCGCGATAAACTACGAATGAAGCCAACTCTATCCCGGCTCGGCTGCTTTCTGAAGCAAGTGGCCTAAAGGAACTTTCTCGACAGCCTCAAAGCGCCCATCTCTTGGGCGCTTTTTTATCATCCATTAGTTCTGTCTCATGAATTCGCATCCGCGCTTGGCTGCGTTCCATTTGGACCTACTAAGAATTGGCCTTCACCGAGTAGAATCTTTTCTCCAGGTTTTAGTCCACTCTCAATTTGGGCCGTCGTTGATCCAACGATGCCAACCTGAACAGGCTGGAAGTAAACGCCTTTCGGTACATTCACATTCACATTCGCATTTTGCGCGCTGTTTCCGCTGCTGCCGTCGCTACCTTCACTTCCACTTCCGCCGCCGCCTCCTGCGTTGTTCGCCAGCTTCCCGACAACATAAACACCTTTGACCCCGTTTACTGTCTGAATAGAAGTAGATGGAATCGTAAGCACATGCGGGTTGTTGCCAAGGTTAATCGTCACACTGCCTGTCATGCCAGGGCGAACCTTTTTGCTCGATGCCGCATCAAGTGTGGCAACTGCTTTATAGTTGCCTGGGTTGTTGGGAATCGGGGTCGGATCAACCTGGATAATTTGCCCCGTAAACTTCTGACCAGGGAGCTCCGGAACTGTCAGCGTGATTTTGTCGCCTTGCGCCACTTCATTGAGTTGAGCCTCGCTAATCGGTATGTTTACCTGGATTTGGCTGACATCGAGTACAAATGCAGGTTGGTTGGGTGAAGCAAGTTCACCAATATCTATATTCTTTTGCGTGATCACGCCGTCTACCGGCGCCTTTAATACGGTATAGGATTCATCCGTTTGTGCTTGCTGCAACTGTGCCTGCGCTGCTTGAACACCCGCTTGTGCAGTCTGGACAGCAGCTTGAGCTGCATTAACATCCTGTGCCTGCGGCGGTTGTGTGGTTTGTGACAATTGTGCCTTTGCCGTATTTACTGCAGACTGTGCCTGCGCAACTGCATTCGCTGAATTATCGAGTGCTTGTTTGGCACCTGTTCTATCGTTATAGGCAGCTTGTGCTTCCTGCAGATTTTTTTCTGCCGCATCATATTGTGCTTGTGCGATTGCAACCGAATTTTGGACACTGGTTATGCCGGATTTCGCGCTCTGTACAGCAGCAAGATCTCCATCATATTGCTTTTGTGCAGCTTGTAGTGCATCGTAACCTTGACTCAAGGTTTGGTATACATTCTGGTCTGCCTGAAGTGTTGCTGCATAAGGATTGGTTCCACCATACGCACCATTTTGCCACGACTGATAATGAGACAGCTCATCTAAATACGTTGAATAAGCTTGTTTCACCTGGTCTTCAGTAATATTCCCATACTGTGTCTTGGCTTGGTCCAGGTTTTGCTGGTCTGTTGCTAAATTATTTTCTGCCGTTTGCAAGGCTTGCTGCGCAGAACTTGTCTGTGAATCTTGGTTTGCCTGAGCGGATTGTAATGCTGCAGAGGCCTGCGAAACTGCACTTTCTGCTGCAACCAATTGTTGATGTGCAGCTGTGCGGTCATTATAGGCAGCCTTTTGGTCTGCGTAGTTCTTCTGTGCATTCGCAAGCGCTGTTTCTGCTGCCGAAACGGCAGATTTTGATACGTTCACTGTTTGTGAACTCGGGCCAGCGATGATTTGCTGCTCGTGTGCCTGAGCCTGTGCCAATTGGCCTTCCGCAACAGCTACGCCTGCCTGAGCCTGTGCAACTTGACCTTGCTGCATCGAATCGTCAAGGGTTGCTAATACTTGGCCTGCTTTTACGTGATTCCCAACCTTAGCCAGCACCTTTTTCACCGTTCCACCTTGGCCCTGAAAGTCGAGATTGATTTCTGATTTCGCTACAACTGTTCCTTGTGTCGCGATTGATGAAGCAGTGGATGCATAAGCAATTTGATAGATTTGGCTGTTTGGAATGCCAGGTGTCCCGCTCGCAGCTTTGACGATACCTGCAACTGCAGCGCCAAGAACAACAATTACTGCAATGCCGCCAATCAGCAGCTTCTTCTTTTTTGGCGATCGGCTTGGCAACACAGCTTCTGTGCCAAGTGAAGTTCCAGTTTCCATGAACAAGTTACCCCCCGTGTAAAAACGCGATTAAATAAATGTCAAAGGTGTTATTCGGATAAAGCCGGAGATGTTGATGCTGCACGGCTGCGCGCAGCTGCATGTTGCATCCGTCTCTCTCTGGCTTTACGCGATCCGAAAAAGCAAGTTACAACAACTGCAGCAAAAGCTAGTATCGTTGATACGAAGAACGTATCGTTCAAGCCATCTACAAACCCCATCCTGCTTATCCAGCCATGAATCGACAGCAAAGCCTCAAGGTGCGCTTGTGTCGGAGACATTCCGGATGCTTCTAAAGAGCTTTGATAGACAGACATCTGAATTCCCGTTGGTGATGATGGAGTCAGCGCGTTGCTAAGTTCTGCGATGTGTTTTGTGCTGTGGGTACTCCAATAGGAAGTTAAAACTGCAGTTCCAAGTGACGATGCAATTTGCCTCGTCGTATTCGACAAAGCCGTACCTTGGGCAACATGTTGAATCGGCACAGCATTCATGCCTTCTGTCGTAATTGGCATCATCGCAAGACCCATTCCAAGGCTCCGAACAATGTACAGTGTCTGAATATACGCGCTCGTCGTATCTAGCCCCATCCAACAGAAGCCATAGGTTCCTAAAGTCAAAGTACCGACTCCAACTATCCCTAAAACACGGGCGCCAACGATATTAAATAGTTTTCCTCCAACAAGCATCATAATTGCGGATGCAATCGCTGCAGGAGTCATAAATAGACCAGTCCTGAGGGCTGAGAAGCCCATAACATTTTGCAAATAAAGTGGCAATAGGAAAATACCGACGAACAGGGCAACATTCAAGATACTTGTAATAACCAGGCTTACAGAAAACATGTAATTCTTTAAGACACGCAGTTCAATAATTGGATTTTCAGTAAACAATTCTACGAAAACAAGCATAATCAAACACGATGTTCCAAGAGCGAGGCAGGAAACAACCGTAATTGATGTCCAACCATCTGTTGATACCTCGTTGAATCCATACAACAAAAGGAAGAAGCCAGTGATGGTTAAGGAAAAACCCCAAAGGTCGAGTTTCCCTTTCGTCTGATGAGAAAACTCGTGCAACATGAAGGTTGCAAAAAACGTTGCAGCAATACCAATCGGAACATTTAAGTAGAAAATGAGCCGCCATGTTGTGTATTCAACCAGATATCCGCTAAGCGCAGGTCCGAATGCCGGTGCGACCATGATGACAATTCCAAACATACCCATTACCATACCGCGCTTTTCTGGAGGGAAAATACGATAAATCATGGCCATTGCAACAGGCAATGTAAAAGCCCCGCCAATTGCCTGAAGTATTCGAAATGCGATTTCGGAATTTAGGTTCCATGCTGCGCCGCATAAGGCCGATCCGATTGTAAAAACCACCAAAGAAAACAGAAATAACTTTTTTGGACCGATTTTATCCATCAGCCATCCTGAAACCGGGATAAGAACACCAGTCGTAAGCATGTAACCTGTAATGACCCATTGAATCTGATCTGTATTTGCATTTAGCTCTGTTTCCATTGTCGGAATTGCAACATTCACGACACTTGTATCTAAAACGGCCATAAAAGCACCGAGCAAAATAATAAACAGTTGAAAATAAGGAGCTTTCATTTTATCCATTTCATAACTGTGCTCTGGATGGTTGCTCATTCATACACCCCTTTCCTCATTTGATTTGTTTTCTCTGCATACAAGGGTGTTACTGTTACTTATGAATCCGAACAGATGCATCCATTCCTGGGTCAATCGCAATACCCGCATATCCGCCATTTAAGTCAATTTTCACAGGGACAACTTGGGTAACTTTTGTGAAGTTCGCATTCTGGCTTGCGCTTGGCAGCATCGTGAAATTACTAGCCGTTGCAAGTCCAATTCGCTCAACTGTTCCATGAAGAGTCACGCCAGGATAAGCATCAACTGATACATCCACTTTGGCACCCACATGAACATTTCGAATATCCGTCTCTTTCACATTTGCATCGATATAGAGATTGTTTAGCTGATAAGCATAAGCGAGCGGCTGGCCAATACCAACGAATTCGTTGGTATGTACAGTCCTGTCAACAATCGTAGCGTTCGCTGGTGTCTGTATCGCAACATTAGATGTCGAATCACCAGCCCTTGTCTGTATATCGCCAATCGTACTGCCTTCTTGATAAGTTGTTCCGACTGTACCCTTCCAGCCAATCACCTTACCAGACGCTGGCGCAGAAATGATATATTCATTCCCATCAACAAAAGCATCTTGTGTGGAAACAAATCGACGAACATTGTTGTACCAGACGAGACCGCCAACAACTAAAACGGCCACAATAACTCCACCCACGGTCGAAAGAATCGTTACCTTTTTCTTATTCACTGTCCGCTTCCCCTCCTATGCTTTAGACCTGCTGTAAGCTTTTGATTCAAGCGAATTACCATTTCCATTTCACTATCTGACAAATCAAACACTTCATCTAAGAATTCATGTAGATCCGTTTTGTCACCGAGCAAATTGCGAAGCTTGTTTTGGCCCTCTGCGCTTGAACGCAAAAAAAGTCTGCGCCTGTCTGCATCATCACGAACTCGATGCACTAAACCACGCTTCACAAGATTATCTACCCACACGCTGCATTGACTTGGTGTAAAATGCAGGCTGGAAGACAATTCGTTTAGGCTCGCATCCTTATTTTCAGATAGGAATTTGAGAATTAGAAACTCATTCATGCTCAAGTCGCATTCTGAGGCGTACTGTGTCATCATACTTTTTAGTTCCAGATACAACTCTCGATATGATGAAATAAGCCTATACTTTATATCATTCGAGTCAAAAATTAGACATCGTTCCTTTCACAAATATATATTTATGATTCATAAATATTAGGCAAAGAAATCATCGCAGATATGAAGTAAAAAGTCAATTTGTTTTTGAGCCGGTACTGTGTTCATCGAAGCTAAGGGAACAAGACGGGGATGAAAACTAAAAAAGATTTATATGATTGGAAATTGCCATATTGTCGTTTACTGCAATAAAGAAACCGCCCACGAGGGAGGCGGCTTCTTTTATCTGGTTTCTTCTATCCGCTTGCTACGTCACTTCAGATTGCGGAAACCAATCTGCTAAGTGCAGCTGTTCTCTTGTATCTGTAACTCAGATAAATTGAAACAATAGAGCCGAGTGTCCCTAAAACCATGAGAAACAGGATATGGACATGTGCGGTACTAAGAATTCCTTCCTCTGTAGAAAAGACAAAAAGATCGAAAGTACCTATTGCCCATACGGCAAAAACCAACTTTCTTCCGACCTCTTTGCCACTTGGAAATGACGAATAGCTTATTGTAACAGGAAGCAAAAGCACCATGGAAAGTGCAAAAAGCCAAGGAAATGCGTAATCAAGGTAAACCATATATATCCCTCCCGCACTAAATAGTAGCAGAGGGATTTTCAAAATTGGTGACAAGAGTTTTACAAACACAAAATCCAGATTTGTGTGTCTACCTTTTGTCAAATTCCTATTGATTCAGGACAATGATTTGCTGCAAAAAAACATAAAAGACGTTACAGTCACAAGCTTGGATAGGCACCTTCCCATACGACTTTTCGATAATTTTCCTCGTCCGTGTCACCTTCGGTGCTTATCAATACAATACTTGAGTTTTCATCTAACCCGATTTGTTCCTTACAATTTTTCAAATCATCCACTTTGGCCAAACAATAGAGAAGTCCAGCTGTAACAGCTCCGGATTCTCCTGAAACTACCCGTTCGTCATTTTTCAGCGGATTTCCAAGCACTCGCATGCCAAGTGCGGAAACAGCGTCATCACAGGAAAATGATGCTTCGCACAAATGTTTTAAAATCTCCCATGCAATCGAGCTTGGCTCCCCGCAGGCAAGGCCTGCCATAATCGTATTCATTTCTCCATTTACCGTACGCGGTGAATGGTCTGCCGCTGCAAATGACTGATAAAAGCAATCCGCTTTTTGAGGTTCAACAACAATAATTTTAGGGTGATGCTCGCGATAATATTGAGCAAAGTAAGCGGCAATTGCACTTGCGAACGATCCGACTCCTGCTTGCAAAAATAAATGGGTAGGTGGTTTATTTGTGTATTCTTCCATTTGTTCAATTGTTTCTTTTGCCAGCGTTGCGTATCCTTGCATAATCCATAGCGGAATGTCTTCATATCCTTGCCAAGCAGTATCCTGAATTAGAACCCAGCCGTTTTCTTTTGCCCTGTCTGCCGCCATGCGAACGGTATCGTCGTAATTGTAATCCGTAATTTCAGCTTCTGCTCCTTCGCGGCGGATTGCTTCAAGCCTGTGTATGGACGATCCTTTGGGCATATAGACAATTGCCTTATATCCAAACGCTCTCGCTGCCCAGGCAATACCCCGCCCATGATTACCATCTGTTGCGGTAATAAAGGTGATTTCATCTAGAATTGCTCTTACTTCAGGTGACTTTAGTTCATCAAATGAGAGTGTTTCTATATCTCGACGCAGCTTTTCCGCTAAATATCTCCCAATCGCATAAATGCCGCCCAAAACCTTGAATGCATTTAATCCAAATCGGTGCGATTCATCTTTGACAAAAATGTCCTCAACCCCAAGGTAATTTGCCAAATTGGCTAAACGAACAAGCGGCGTCTTCTTATAACTTTCGTGTGTACTTTGAAAATGGTTTACTTTTTGTATCGTACTTAAAGAAAAATTAGATGAACTATCTACAGAAAACGGGCCCTTCATGGTATTCACTTGGCATTTCACGAATTGTTGAAAGGTATTTTGCAACATTCCCACATCCTGCTTTTATGATGAAATTTTAAGTTCATAATGACGCTCTTCTTTTAACTTTCTTTCAATGGCTTATATGCCCTTTTTATTCGTATCAAAATAAATAAAATTCTAAATTGCGTGATCTACATCACATAGTTTATTTTGTTCGAAGTGCACGATTTATATCATTACATACCTATTTTTGTCATAATATGTCGTAATTTCTCTGATAAAATATCATTTTAAAACCGCGAAAGCATGAAAAAGATGCCGTGAAAGCGTCCGGTTATTGTAAATGTAGGTGGCAATTTCAATATATAATTAATTTTATATACATGAAAACAAAGGGATT
>JAKADF010000140.1 GCA_021820805.1 Bacillota bacterium | reverse complement strand
GACTTACCAACTGTTTATAGGTGCAAACCAGAAAGTAATTGGCTATCAATCTGCACAGTGGTGGATAAAAAAATTACAACAACAGCAACATACAAAGAGCCCAAAGGCAAACTTAGCTATTATTGAGGGCGGTGTAGGTCAAGATCCAACGACTGAAAGAAACCAAGGTGTCGAGGAAGCAATCAAACCATATCCAGGAATTAAGATTGTTGCAACTGAGTCTGGTGACTGGACCCTCCAGGGTGGACGTCAAGTCATGCAAGGATACATTCAGAAATATCCGAAAGGAACACTTCAAGGCGTTTTTGCAGCCAGTGATGAAATGATGCTTGGTGCTTTGGAAGCGCTTCAAGCTGCAAATCGAACCGATTTGAATGGTTGGTTCTTTACAGGTGACGGTCAGCTTGAAGGATTAGAGCAAGTAGTAAGCGGTGTCAATGTTGCTGATACACAAAACCCGCCATTCTATGGTCAGCCAGCATTAGAAGCTGCAATCGCAATCTCTCAGGGCGTCAATTTCAATGGCGAGACGATAAATCTTCCAAATGAAACATTTACGAATATGACTCCTTCTGAACTACAAAAGACGAAAGACTATGTAGCAAAAGCGAAGAGTGCAAAGTCCGATTTCTAAATAAAACGAGGCGCGAGGCCGCCTAGATATTGGACTCGCGCTAGTCTTTTACCCTAGCACTGGGGGAGTGCAAAGATGCCAGTACAACGTCCGTTATTAGAAATGAAGGGAATTACGAAAAGGTTTCAAGCAACAACTGCATTGTCTGATGTATCATTTAACCTTCTGCCTGGCGAAGTGCATTGTTTGGTTGGAGAAAATGGCGCAGGAAAATCGACACTCATGAAGATATTGTCTGGGGGACACCAAAGGGACGAAGGACAAATACTTCTTGAAGGTGTACCAATTGAAATCCGTTCTCCGATGGATGGATTGAGGCAAGGAATTGGAGTGGTTTATCAAGAGCTGGAACTAGTTCCTGACCTTACGGTGGCGGAAAACATCATGATGGGTATTAGGACGTCCAGTGTCGGGTTTATGAAATGGAGGAGCATCCATAAACAGGCCAAGGCAACCCTTGAAGAAACTGGTCTTGATGTCAATACGCATACGTATGTTCGTGATTTAACTGTTGCACAGTCTCAACTGGTAGCCATTGCAAAAGTACTTGCACTTGAACCAAGAATTCTAGTGCTAGATGAGCCGTCGGCAGTTTTAGCAGGTCGAGAATTAGATTTGCTTTTCGAACTGATTAATAAACTGCGTCAGAAGGGAACGGGAATTATTTATATCTCTCACCGCCTTGAAGAAATTTTCCAGATTGGCAATCGAATTACGGTTCTTCGTGATGGACATGTAATTGATACGTTACCAGTTTCAGAAGTGACAGAAAATAAATTAATTGAGTTAATGGTTGGCCGCCAGGTTGAAGACAGGTTTCCGGAAAGAGTAAACAGTGTAAAGGAGGATATTCTTCTCTCTGTTAACAACCTCAGTTCCGAAACAATACGTAATATCACTTTTGATGTTCACAAAGGAGAAATTTTAGGGATAGCTGGTTTAGTAGGTTCTGGCCAAAATGTTTTGGCCAAAACGCTATATGGGCTAACAGAAATTTCATCGGGGGACATCTTAATTAATGGCGCACATGTAAAACGGTTATCACCACAGCGGGCTTTAAAAGTTGGAATTGCCTTGGTACCAGAGGAACGTAAAACAGAAGGACTTGTCTTGATGCACTCGATTTTTGATAACCTAACCTACTCGGTGCTTCACGGCTCGGCGAAGAGCGGAATTTTGAGTACTGAAAAGTTGAAGCATACTGCACAACATTACAAACAGAGTCTATCAATTAAAATGTCATCATTGTTACAGGCAGTCGGCGATTTGTCGGGTGGAAATCAACAGAAGGTAGTTATGGCAAAAGCATTGTCAGTAAAACCGCAAATTCTGGTTCTGGATGAGCCAACGCGCGGTGTTGATGTTGGTGCAAAATCAGAATTTTATCAACTGATTATCGATTTAGCAAAAGAAGGACATGCGATTATTCTAATTTCTTCCGAATTGGTGGAGCTTACCGCACTCAGCCATCGGATCGCGGTAATGTCAGAAGGAAGGATAAGCAATATTTTCGAACCTCCTTACGATGAACGGGAAATTCTGCGATATGCATTGCCGCAAAAGGAAGGGGCCTGAAAAACATGCTTAAAAGGTGGCGGATGCGATGAGCAGTCAAATTGCTCCAGGCACGAGCTCACAAATCAGGAAATTGGATTTAACAGGTTTCCTGACTAAACAGGCTCCGTGGATTCTGCTTCTATTGCTTATTCTTATTCCTTCGATAACAAACCCGGATTTTCGAAGTTTAGGGAATTTACAAGGATTCCTGGAGTCTGCAGCAGTTTTGATTTTACTGACTTTGGGTGAATCGTTTGTGCTGTTCGTTGCAGGTATCGACCTTGCAGTGGGTGCAGGACTTGCCTTAGGGTCTGTAATTCTGGCGATGAGTTTATCGTCAAATTATGGTCTTATTGTTGGTCTCATTCTTTGCATAGGTGTTGTTGGTTTATGTGGCTTCCTAAACGGAGTTATTGTAGCGTATCTAAAAATACCATCATTTATAGTCACGTTTGGAATGATGGCTGCTGAGTCGGCTATTGCGCTTGTATTATCTGGAGGAAATCGAATCGACTTGCCTGCAACAACGCAAATTCCAAATCTAGTCTATGATTCGTTTTTGAGTATCCCGTATGAAACTTGGATCACGATAGTTCTTGTAATTATTTTAGGTGCCTTGCTCTATTAT
This sequence comes from Bacillota bacterium, assembly GCA_021820805.1. The sequence goes on along the minus strand of JAKADF010000140.1, from coordinate 4,985 downwards.
TTCCGTCCGTTTCGAAACCTGTATGCGGTTGGGAGTAATGCTACAGCAGCTCGCTTGTCTGGTATCTCTGTCAAAAAAACATTAATTCTGGCATTTACCTTGTCAGGTCTGTTATCAGGTATAGGTGCAGTGCTATACACAGCGCGTATTGTCAGCGGCGACCCGCTTGCAGGTACTAATCTAAATCTGGAAGCTATTGCGGCTGCAGTAATTGGCGGAATCAACTTGTTCGGCGGACGCGGGAACATGGTTGGAGCTGTGCTTGGTGCAGTCATCTACTCACTCATTGATAATGTGTTAAATCTGTACGGTGTGAATCCGAATATTGCCGAGTTGGTTGGTGGCGCAATCTTAATTATCGCAGCGTTTATGAACGTTGTAAATTTGCGCAGGAAAGGAACACGAGCCTAATGGTACAAAAAGCGGATGCAGCCGGATTAGTCAAACCTCGCAGACAAGGGAATTTTTTTCGAGAGTACAGTATCTGGATTATCCTTGTAGCTCTATTTATTCTAGCTACCGTTATTTCATCTGGCAGTTTTATTCGACCATCTAATTTAATAAATGTGCTGTTTATGGGCGCGCCTATTGGTATATGCGCTATTGGAGAAACGCTAGTCATTTTGACTGCTGGAATAGACTTGTCAGTTGCATCGATATGGATTTTGGCTGGAGTTGTAGGCGGCTCCTTAGCTAAAGCAGGGTTTTCTCCAATCTTAGCTTTAGTGATTGCCTTGATAGTGAGTCTTATTGTTGGTGCAATCAACGGGTGGATTGTTGCCTACCTGCAAGTTTCACCACTAATTGCGACACTCGGTACATTGACAGCGGTTGAGGGGATATCACGAATCCTTACAGGCAATATGCCGGTTATGAGCCTCCCAAGTGGATATCGATTTGTAGGAGGTTGGAGTATTGGTCCAATCTCCATCCAAACAGTTCTTTGGATTCTGCTTGTCATTGTAGCCGTATTACTTATGAAAAAAACAGTTCTTGGAAGAACAATCTTTGCACTCGGCGGCAATCCGATTGCAGCAAAATATTCAGGTTTATCAGTTGGTAAAGGCTTGTTTGCTGTTTATTGTATATCCGGTCTTTTAGCGGGACTGGCAGGTATTTTAGATAGTGCCTATTTAAATATTGCCACACCAAATGTAGATATGAATGCGCTGTTTGATGTTATAGCCGGTTGTGTGGTCGGCGGTGTAAGTCTTTTCGGTGGTAAAGGGAACATCATAAATACGGTTGCTGGCGTGCTTGTCATTGTTGCAATCGAGAATTTACTCAGCATTCTTGGTATTTCACCCCTTATCTTCCAAGGGGTCATTGGTATTGTCATTGTCTTGGCTGTGCTCTTGAACGTAGTTTTCGGTAAAGACAACGGAAGCGAGCGTTTAAGAACAAAAGGTGTTTAAGTCTCAATTAATAACCGAAGGAAAGGGAGTTATAAAATGAAATCTTACACTTTCGCAATGCCAGCAACCGTCCATGCAGGTCCTGGCGCAGTATCGATGCTTCCAGAATTGATTAAAGACCTGGGTGCAAAAAGCCCAATTATCTTTACAGACCGAATTCTTTACGAGGCTGGGGTAGCAATCCGCGTTGAAGCAGCGGTTGCAGGCGCTAAGGTATATAAGGAAATTGAACCAGATCCTTCATCGGAACAGATTTTAAAAGCGCTCGATGTTTTAAAGGAGTCGGATGCGGACATCGTGATTGCGGTTGGCGGCGGCAGTGTAATTGATGTTGCGAAGATGTCGTCTATTTTAATGGAAAATAAAAAAGACCTAGCCGAATACGCGGACAATTGGGATTTGCTTGATAAGCAGGGACTTCCACTCATAACAATTCCGACAACAGTCGGCAGCGGATCAGAAATGACACGCGGTGCAGTATTTGTGGACACAAAGTCCCATGCAAAAAAAGTAATTGTTTCAAACTTTCTGGCCGCGAGAGCATGTATTTTGGACCCGGAACTCTTAAACACGCTTCCAGCTAGTGTTGCCGCAGCAACTGGTGCTGATGCATTGACACAGGCAATTGAAGGTGTGGTTTCTCTAAACAGCACCGCGTTTACAGATGCGCTTCATCTAAATGCTATTCGACTCATCCGTGACGCACTAAAGCCTGCAGTACAAGACAGGTCAAATGTTGAGGCGATGGGTAACATGCAGGAAGCTGCAGCAATGGTTGGAGCAGCAATGGCATATTCCGGGGTTGGTGCTGTTCACGCGATTGCAAATACGCTAGGCGGTCATTTCCATATTCCGCATGGGGTTGCATGCGCCATTATGTTACTTCCTGTGCTTGAGTATAATGCACATGCTGCAGCACATAGGTATCGCCTTGTTGCAGAAGCACTCAATTTAGACACCAGCAGCCGTACGGATGACGAGGTTGCAGAATCTGTAATAAAACATGTTCGCCAGTTGATGAATGATATCGGATTTAATCGACGCCTTTCGGAGTTTGGAATCAATGAAAAAGATGTAAGCTGGTTGGCTGTTGAATCCCATGGTCATTCTGACATGGTCAGTAACCCAAGAAAGCCCACTGTTGAAGAAGTAGAGCAGCTAATTCGCGAAGCTCTTTAATTAGCCATGGGGCATTGGGAGGAATTTGCTTGAATTCTTATGACTTGAAAACTGCGTTTGAAATAGGAGTCGAAATCACATCAGCTAATCTATTGCGCCTGGAGGAGTTTCCACATACAACTGATGGCGGTAAGTGGAAACAAAGCCGCCATGGACGTTGGACAGCAGGATTTTGGGTTGGCCTGCTCTGGATACCTTATCTGTCTTCTGGTGACTTGCACTGGAAACATGAAGCAGAAAAATGGGCCAAGAAGCTGGAATCTCGTAAGTTCGACCGTTTTACGCACGACATGGGGTTTATCTTTCAGCCGTCGTTCGTCCGAGGGTATTCAATTACTAAAGATGAGTATTTTCGAAATGTTGCACTATGTGCGTGTGCATCACATGCAAGTAGGTACAACTCGATTGGAAAGTTTATTCCAGCTTGGGACGTCTCCGAAGATCCTATTTTTTCAGGCAGGACGATTGTTGATACAGTTATGAATCTGCCAATTCTTTATTGGGGAGCACGTAATGGCGGAGATACGAAATGGGCAGAAATTGCTGATAACGTAGCTGCAACAATTCGGAAACATCACGTCCGTCATGATGGTTCAACATTTCATGTTGTGGATTTTGATCCGCAACGTGGCATAGCTCGATCTTATACAACGCATCAAGGCTATGCTGCAAACAGTTGCTGGAGCCGCGGCCAAGCCTGGGCAATTTACGGATTTTCTCAGTTGTATGGCCTGACGAAAAATCCGGATGATTTAGAGACTGCCAAACGTCTAGCAGATTATTTTATTAGTCGTCTTCCAGATGATGTGATTCCTTATTGGGATTTTGATGCTCCGAATGTTCCGTATGAGCCAAAGGATTCAGCCTCTGCTGCAATTGCAGCATCGGGCTTGCTGGAATTAGACCGTGTGCTTGGCGGTTCATCAACTTACGCAAGCGTTGCCAAAGAGATATTACTCACCCTTGCTAAGGGATATATGAATATGGACAAAGAAGCATTAAATCAACAAGGAATTCTGCTAAAAGGCGCTGTAGACGTTCCGCGTGCGTCTGCAATCGATGAATCAATTATCTATGGCGACCATTATTTCATGGAAGCACTGTTTAAATTGTTGTATCCAGAACAATGGCCAGTTTTACTGGGAGTGTGAATGTAGATGATAACAAAAAAGCTGCGAACGGCTGATGAAGTTGCTGCTTTGATTAAAGATGGTGCGAATATAGTCGTGGATGGCTCTGGAGGCGGTGTAAACGATCCGAATGAAATTCTTGAAGCCATTGAGCGCAGGTTTTTGTCCACAGGCAGCCCGGTCGACTTAACCGTCATTCATCCAAGTGGGATGGGTGACCATAAAGGTGCTGGCATTGACCGTTTTGCCCATGAAAGGATGACAAAACGAGTAATTGGTGGTCACTGGGGATGGAGTGACCAAATGCAGAAACTAGCAATTGAAGAGAAGATAGAAGCTTATTGCCTTCCACAAGGCGTAATGTCTCATTTGTTTCGAACGATTGCAGGCGGTGGGCCGGGACTATTATCTAAAGTAGGAATTGGTACGTTTGTTGACCCTAGGATTGATGCTGGAAGACTAAATAAAAGTGCTAAGGAATCGTTCGTGACACATATGCAAATAGATGGAGAAGACATCTTGTATTATCGTGCTTTTCCAGTTGATGTTGCCGTCATTCGTGCAACGAGTGCAGATGAGTTTGGGAATCTTACAATGGAGCATGAAGGATTATATGCCGAAACGTTATCAGTTGCACAAGCAGTGAAGAATAGCGGAGGCATTGTTGTTGCACAAGTGAAACGTATGTTAGATCACGACTCAATCGATCCACGGATTGTTAAAGTTCCTGGTGTTCTTGTAGATGCTATAGTCCTTTCACCGAATCAGCCTCTTACAATTGAAATCGATGAGGATCCGACCTATTGGGGTGAAGCAAGGGTTTCTGACAATGGATGGGGCACGATGGATTTGACGGAACGCAAAGTTATTGCACGTCGCGCAACGTATGAGTTGAGGGAAAATGATGTCATAAATCTCGGGTTTGGCATGCCAGATGGAGTGTCATCAGTGTTGGCTGAAGAAGGATTGTCCACTCATGTTTTTCTCACCCTCGAGCAAGGTCACATTGGTGGTGTTCCTGCGGGAGGGGTAAATTTTGGGCTGGCACGAAACCAACATGCAATGGTCGATGCGGGTTACCAATTCGACTGGTACGACGGCGGGGGGCTCGATGTAACTGTACTCTCTTTCGCGGAGTTTGACGCACAAGGAAACGTGAATGTGGGCAAATTCGGCGGCAGGATTCCTGGTGTCGGAGGGTTCATCAATATATCCCAAGGTGCTAAACGGGTTGTTTTTGTTGGTACCTTTATGGCTGGTA
>JAKADF010000139.1 GCA_021820805.1 Bacillota bacterium | reverse complement strand
TCAGCATTGTCCTCATTTTTGTAAAAGTATGAATTTGTCCTCTGATAGATTCAAGAAATAAAACCCTTATTCCATTAGACTTTGCTGCTTCAACTAAATATTCAAGGTTAGCTCTTTCAATAAATTCAGTCGATGTTAAAATGGTTGAAATGTTTGCAGTCTCAAGACAATCTATAAATGTTTGTGATCCGACTGTAAAATTAAGGATTGAAGGCGTTTTCCCAATACGAAATAAAGCAAATAACGCTGCCACATGGCCAATAGCGTTCGGGAGTAATAAGCCAATAGCTTGTTCATCCCGGAATAATTTATCAAATTGAATTGATAAGGCAATGGAAGCCATAACTAGTTGCCTGTAAGTGACTTTTCCTTGCAGGTCTTCAACAATTTCAAATTGGCTTCCGTAGGTATGAGCTGCATCAATCAGTTTGTTGAAAAGATTGATGTCATCAGCCTGAGCCTGATTAAAAAGAGATTGAGTCATGAAGGTATTTTGTCCTTTCTATACAAACACAGCAAATGAGTCTCAAGTGTATTCATTATAAACACATATGTAATGATAACACTCGAAATCCATAATTGTAACTTTTGAAGCCTGGCTATTTATTGATTATTCAAAAAGTTTTAGAAGCAGGAATGCGATATTAAAGTGACGGGTTATGAGCTAATGCTTGATTGACCTCTTTTTTCTCTCAATGAAGGATAAATGTTTCGTAAATAAATCTGCAATTCGTCTGTGACCAGTGTTGCTCGGATGAATTGGGCGTCGAAACGGGGAAACAAGGTCCTCAAAGCGACCGGTACGATATCCTTCGATGTAATTAAACTCTTTTTTCTGAAACTCATTATACACATCTACGAGTTCGAAATTATAGTGTTTTGTCATGTCTCGTACAATATCATTTAGGGATTCTATTGCGTTCACGGCCAAAGGAAAGTTTGGTACCGGATTATAAACTGTTGCGACAAGCACGAACGGAATATTGTGGTACGAAATTGATCTGCATAACAGGTTCAAGTGAAACCCAAATTCCTGTAATCTTTGATTAACAAGCTCTGGGGTAATCGGCGAACGAGATAAAGGCAGGTATAGTCTCCGTAAAAGTTTTCGCAAATCATTTCCGCCTGTCATTAATGTAAGCAAGTTCGTATGGTCCCAAATTGTTTTGTCAATGAAATGCGTCGCCTGAAAGACATCTCCAGACGTCCAACCATTCTGCGCAATAACAATCGTTTGATCCGCTAACGACTTCTCTCTTGAGTATGAACCAAACTGGTAAATAAATGACATATTTGGATGAGTAGCTCCATGGCCGACCGTGACGGAATCACCAAGGGCAAGATAAATATTACGTTGCATAAGACCACCTCCCGGTAATCAATACATTCCGTCATTACAAAAGGTGGTACCGACTTAAGCGGAAAAACAGGAGGAGCCTTTTGAATGGTATGCAGAAGAAGCCGCAGTCTTAAGGAGAAAGGCCGCCTTTTTGAACCAGGCGACCTATAAATCATAAAAATCTAAGTTCATTTTATTTAAAACCATGGACGTTGCGGCTGCCGACTGACCGCTCTGTTTGGAAATCTGTGATGGGGTGGGTAGCCGAGCATTTGATGAGGTATTGGAAAGTTAGTTCCCGGCATATTTTGTCTTCTGTTAAACACACCTTGGTTTTGACGCGGCATTTGTATCTGTCCGCCCAGTTGGGCTGATTGATGAACACGGTACTGGGGCTGCAGTTGTGGCCCATAAGGGTTAACCGATTGACGCATATTTCTCTGCTGTTGGTTCATCGCATGTTGGTTCATCGCAAATGGCTTCATATTTGGCTTCGACTGAGCAGGATTCAATCGCTTGCCGAGAAATCTGCTCCGTAATTTTCCGAGTAGGCTATCAATGGGCTGTGGTTCCTTTTCTTTAACAGGTTGATTTTGACTTCTGCCCGGATATGGTGAATCAATTGGGGCTCTAGTCCCATACATGTCCCATGGTCCAATGTTTGGCCGCGATCCGCTCTGGGATTCTGTGGTGGAACTATCACTTTGGTTACTACTCGTCTGTGAGGTTGTGTTTGCTTGAAAGAATTCTTTCAACAAGTCCATAATCATTCTGGGAGATCGTCCCTTCACTATTTTCTCATACAGAATGTGAGGGTGTGTGTGTTCGCAAGGTACAAACGTGCATAGTCAGGTTTTTTCAGCTTTGCGGCTGTCTTTTCAGGTAAACTCGCCCTTGTGTTATTAGTACAGTCTGGCCTTCCTGATTGGACACAGTAAATCTGATTGCAACTAGTCCTCTGTTGCCTTTTGACGAGGCTTCCTTCCCTACAATTTCAACGTTCGTATGTAATATATCTCCTGGCCGAACGGGGCCTGACCATTTCACAAAGTCAAGCCCTGTACCACCAATGATCTCAGTACCAAAATGGTTCGTTCGGATCCATTCACCCCATACCACACTCAAAGTATGAAAGCCAGACGCAATGATTCCCTTAAAAAGCCCGTTCTTTGCAAATTCCGGATCAATATGTATCGGTTGTGGATCATAAAGATGTGCAAATTCATCAATTTCATTAGAACTTAGGGTAATTGGATTTAACTTGAAATGCTGGCCTATATAAAATTCTTCAAAGTACATGTTTGCCCTCCATTCTGAAGTATCTGAGTATATTTGTAAGCTGTGTTCAGACTATGTACTCGTGGTCAGACATCGAGCCTTGCGTCTTGTATTTCTGAAGGTAAAGTTTTTAAACCTTTGATTCTAGAATCAGCGTACATACCAAGTGTTGCACCGACTATTGCACCGACAACGATGCCGAGGCTTCCCAAATGAAGCAAGTTTGCTATGAAAGAAAGGATGGCGCCAGAAACTGCCGCAATGAAGTAAGATACTGACCTTTGCCCAATAAACAAGAGAGCCAAAAACAGAGCTGGCAACGCAAAACTGAGAATATTGGATATAGCTGCAGGAACTGCGCGTCCTACGCCCGCCCCAATTGCTGTACCTGAAAGCCATGAACCGTAACAAGCGAACGCAAACGTAATTTGATAGGAGGGAGTTGGCAGGGTAGATTGACTTCGGCTGCTCGTAACAGCAAATACCTCGTCAGTCAGCCCAAAAGCAAAAATCCATTTCTTTACTTCAAACCACTTTTTGAAGATAGGGCCCAGTGCTGTTCCATAAAGAAAGTGCCTAAGATTAACCAGAAGTACAGTTACAATAATAGATATTGGAGAAGTTCCTGTTAAGACTAAACTCACTAACATAAATTGTGCACCACCGGCATATACCCACGCCGAAATCAAAAAAGTAGTGAGCCAAGAAATCCCGTTGCCAGTTGAGATTACGCCAAAGGTCATGGAGATAGGGAAGTATGCTAGCATGATTGGAATCGCATCTTGAATCCCTCTAATAATCGGAGATTTATTCACAACAAATCCTCCATTCAGAACCAATGGCTTAACAATGCAAAGCAGATGACTCCAATTGCAACCGTCGCTAACAAGTAGTGGCTAAACCATCCTACAATTACGGTCGGAATGGCTGCAATAAGTGTCATGTTATGGAGCGGTTGAACAAAGTGGTTATTTGGAAGCAAAAGCATCGGTCCAAGCAATGCGCCTAAAACTGCAGGTGTCACGAATGATAACCATTTTCGTGCCCATAAGGGCCAAGCTATTCGACTTCCAAAGCTAAGCGATCCGGCTCTGAATAAGTAAGTACCTGTACCAATAGCAATAATTTCGAGGATAAGGGCTGCCATATAACACGTCACCCACCCTGACTGATAATTCTGCGATATATAATATAACATACATTTATATGTTATAGTTTAGATATAGATGAAATTGGAAGGAATGGTTATAAAGTGGCTGACGATTTTTCAGAATTAACAAATGTCCTGAAAAATTGCTTAAACGAAATAAAACGAGTGATGGTAGGGCAGGATGAGGCGATTCGCCACGCTGTTGCCTCATGTATCGCTGGTGGCCATGTTTTATTAGAGGACGTGCCTGGGACTGGGAAGACGACGCTGGCGTCAACACTGGCTCATGTCCTTGGCTTAACGTTCAACCGAATACAGGGTACACCTGATTTGTTGCCAAGCGACATTATTGGTACCAGTGTTTATCTCCCAGCAACAGGTGAGTTTGTGTTTCGTCCTGGTCCCATTTTCACACAGTTGCTCTTGGTAGATGAAGTTAACAGGGCTACTCCGAGGACACAATCTGCATTATTAGAAGCAATGGCAGAACGGCAGATATCCAGTGAGGGCAAAACGCATGCACTGGATGATGTTTTTTTTGTTATTGCAACCGCCAATCCTCTTGAATCTCAAGGTGTATTTCCGCTGCCAGAAGCACAAATTGACCGATTCTTAGTTCAACTTAAGCTCGGATATGGGTCTGAAGAAGAAGAGTTACAAATGATAGAACGGATTCGACTGTCTGACAAGGTACAACCCACTCCTCAGTTGACAAAAGCGCAGATACTTGAAATTCGATCAATGTGCAAACAGATTACAGTTTCAAAGGATATTGCTCGTTATATCGTTCAGCTTTGTAGAGCGACTCGTCATCACGAATCCATTTTGCTCGGCGCCAGTCCCAGGTCAGTTTTGTTACTAACGGCCTTTTCACAGTCACTCGCTTTGATGAGCGGCCGTAATTATGTCATTCCTGACGACGTAAAAGAAGCATGGTTTCCTGTTATGAGACATCGTATTCGTCTCCATGTGGAGTGGATGGCTGATGATCCGTCCGGGGACAGTCAACATGTTCTAACTGAAATCTTGCAAAGTGTAAAAACACCCGGCGAACATTTTATTGAGGTTTAAGATGGTTCGGATATTCATGCTTTTATTGCTTCTTGTTGGACTGTTCGCGGTTCTTCCTAACATTTGGCGGAGGGTCGTGGATGGTAACGTACATATTTCCATTCAGTTTCATTTGGAGAGCGCTAATATTGGGGAAGCAGTGCCTGTTGACATTACTATTGTTAATAATTCTTGGTTGCCGTGTCCGATGGTACATGGAATTTTAAAATTGTCAAAAGGGCTGTCAACTGGTCAAAGTCGAGGAAAGTATTTGGCATTTACAGTATTTTTGTGGATGAAGCAGCAGGTAACTATGACGCGAATTGTTTACGGATTGCGACGAGGGCCTCAACAAATCGTTTCTGTTTCAGTTGAAATGAATGAAGGACTAGGTATCCAACCATTTTTCTTCACGGAATCACTTAATGTTCCTTTATTTATACTTCCAAATCTAATCAAATCGAATGATATTCGAAATGCAACGAAAGAAATAACTGGAAATATAGAGATTGAACGTTGGTTATATCCCGATGAGTCTTTATTCAAAGGTGTTCGACCGTATCAAAATCGCGATCCGCTTAAACACATTGACTGGAAGGCTACAGCTAAAGTCGGTAATTTGATGACGAAGCAGTTTAATGGGGCGACGGAAGGACGGATTGTACTGGTACTGAATGCTCAATTCACCGAACCTTTTTGGGCTGGTACGTCCTTTGATAAGTTTGACGACTTATGCTCTGTAGTTGCAACTTATGCGTTTTTTGCAGAACGAAACCGTATTCAATTATCGTTGTTTGCAAACAGCACATTTCCCATGCATCCTAAAAAGCAGTGGTATGGGATACAAAGCGCAGCTGGTATGCGTCGTACTCTGTCTCGGATGTTACCATATGCCAACAGTCCATTTGAACGGTTGTTGGAAACAGTGCAGAGGGCAACGAAACCAAGTGATAAAATTATCGTGGTAACAGATTTTTTAACATCCAAACAAAAACAGGCACTTCTAAGATTGCAGAGTGATGGACGGTGTTTGCTTCTTGTTCAACAAGGAAAGTTGGATGGTGAACCTTTATGGAACAATTTGTGAATAAAACAGGGACGGGAAGGCGTACATTTACTTGGCTCGAAATTCCTTTTAGATACCGGTTCATTACAGCTTTTCTTGCTCCAATTACACCAACCGTAATCGTTTCACTCGTCCTATTTTCTTTAGGTATGAATGATGTCAACTTTGGGACACTTTTGTTTTCGAGTATTCTAGAAGCCGTGTTAATGATAAAAATTTCTACACGGAAATTACGTATGGCAATGGTTTTTACCGTTAGCATTGTCATCGCCTTCATACTCGATTTAACAACAGGGTTTATGTGGCAGTACCTGTTCACGCCGGTTTTGCTTTTCATCGTATTGTATCGAATGATAAAAGTTATTCAGTCTGAGTCGGTTACATATCACCACAGGAGTATTTTCTTGCATGATTTAGGATTTGTAGTATTGTCAGTTTTACTGCTTGGGCTAATTTCGTCTTCAACACAAAAGATGTCTATAAACGCACAGTGGATTGTCCTTATGTGTTCGGGAGCTGTGATAGGGGGACGTACGTATCTATCTTGGCATTTGGAGAGGTTGGATTCTGAAGCAACGCGTAAGTTGCAGCTCACAGTTGTACTCGCAATACTATGTACAATTTTGGCTTTAATGTTATTCCTCGTTCCCGCTTTTTTTTCTCTCTTTTTGAAGGCATTTGCGGCAGCTTTGCTTCTATTGTTCATGATAGTTTACAGGCCTATTTTAGGAATATTAAATTGGACTATTCGGCACGGTTCATCTTCTTTTAAGTCGAATAGGCCTCAATCCAGTCCTATAATTGTGCAACATTTACAATCAAAACTTAACAGCTCATTTGTATCTTCTAATATCATTAGTCACCTTGCAGCGGGTGTTGGGATTGCCCTTTTCTTCATCGCCATCATCCTGCTCTACTTCTATATTTCTAAAAAATGGAGAAATGCAAACGGATCGATAAAACAAGGAGTAGAAGAATCAGAATCTGTGTCACGAATGTGGACTTGGCGAAAGAAACGGCTTTGTTTTGAGAAAACAAATGATAAGGAACGTATCCGTTATCAAAATTGGCTCAATATGCAACATATTAAAGGATATACGATAGGGGATGCGGAAACACCAAGAGAATTTTTGAATCGGCTTCCAGACAAAGGGCAAGGTGTTGAAGTTACAGCACGATACGAAAGAACACAATATGGATTAGAAAAGCAGCAGCCTTTATAAATTATTATGACAGTATCATTCTTTTTTTCACTGGCCAATTCAATCCTCCATGATAAAATACGCAGATGGTCTATGTTCTATAAATATCGAACATAGACCATTTTATAAACTCAGTCTTAGAATCTAGAATAATTCTCTTGACTTACGTAGTCTCCATTCATACCCATAACAGGGCTTTGATTAACTTGCAAAGGGACTTGATGTGGTTCACTCAGATTTCTAAATGGAGGAAGCGGTGCTGGGTAATGTGCAGCTTGGGCATCGGGATTAACCTTTGACTCAGGCTGTTTGTCAAGTTCACCGAGCTTCCGTTTGAAATCATCGAGTGTAGAACTGAGTGAAGATAGTTGTCGCTGAACATCGTCTAAATCTTTTAATTTTCGATTCGTAGCACGGATCTCCCGTAATAATCTGGAAGTAACATCCTTTGGCCCTGAATGTATTGATATTGGCGAATTTCGTTTATTTTTGCCATGTACAGCTTTAGTTGGCTTCTTATCTTGTGTTTTCGCAGGCAGCGTTAAAGGTATCTTTTTATTAGCCGCTGCAGCCCTCATGTTAAGCTGTGTCTCATTTGGCTTTGTTGCAGATATTTGGACTTGGGCATCGTGATATGCCTTTATTAACATAGGAACTACTCGCAGCAGTCCGAAATTAGCCATTATTACCCCTTCCCTCCCTCATAGTGGTCTATTTTAGTAATAAAAAATTGCTTGATATATGGACGTTCGGTGTAAACCACCCGCCTAATTTT
>JAKADF010000138.1 GCA_021820805.1 Bacillota bacterium | reverse complement strand
CTAAACATGCAAAAAAGGTTACACCTACCCCGCCTTTGGCGGGGTTCATTAGGTTGTAGTGCAAACTTGCACCTACAAACCCGCACCACGACTAGGGAACTGTCAAAGATGAGTTCAACCTTAGCGGGTTGCATCGAGGAATAGGCATCTGTGAAAAGTGAAATCGAAGAATACAGATACTCCCGTCGCCTCCACCGTTCATTAATGCGCAAACTTATGCTTTAAATTGTAGCTAAACGACGCACAATTTCGATATCAGACGTTCTGGAAGAGTGTATTGATGAATCGCTTTATTCAATAAATCCTGTATTAATTTTGTCTCAGTGATTTTTATTTGAGAGACAACGCTGGTACTGTTTGCAGAAAATAAAGTTGTATACCGGAAAATAAAATCATGTACTGGGAAATAGAGTTGTATACTTATGGGAAGCGATTTCTCGCTCAAAACCATCACAAAAAGCCACCGATGCAGATGGAAAAATGAATAAACATGCATCCCAATGGTTGCTACGTTACGGAATTAACGGGCAGCATGTTTAATACGAAATCACCAGTAGACATACCCTAAAGACGCGCCTCATCAACCTCATTAGCAATGCCATTTAGAATATTGCATGTCAGTCAGATCCATATAGATGGAAAAGTCGGAAGTTTTTTGAAAAAATGAATCTCTTTTTCATAGGCCTCCGAGGCAGCGTGTTCAGTTCATTGTTTGGAAACGTAAGCTCCTTCCATCTCAACTCAAAATTAGCCCAATTCAGATAAGATGTTATTGACAGCTTATAATGGGGCACTTATTATTTTTATTAGATCGTTCTATTAAATCGATCTAATAAAAATAATCTAATCCTTTGCGATGGTGGCGACAGAGCCATATGAAAAGAATTTTGATGATGCATGGAATCAACCATAATATGTTTGGAAAGCGGGATCCCGTACAATACGGCACAATTACGCTTGAAGAAATCGACCAGCGGCTGAATGAGCTTGCTAGTGAGTTGGGTGTTGAAGTTGAGAGCTTCCAGACCAATCACGAAGGCGAGATGTGCGAACGGATTCATCAAGCCTTTTTCGAAAACGTCGACGCCGTGGTTATTAATGCTGGCGCATGGACCCATTACAGTTACGGACTACGGGATGCGCTAGCAATTCTCACTGTACCAATTGTAGAAATTCATATGTCCAATATTCACGCACGAGATGAATTCCGCCACCATTCGGTTTTCGCTGAGATTGCGAAAGGTCAGATTTGCGGCTTTGGTGTCGATAGCTACCTTCTTAGCTTGAGAGCTGCGGTAGCAGCGGCAGAATAACGGGGAGGAAACACAATGTCGGACCTTGGACGCATTGACAGCAGGACAAAATTAATTGGATTGCTTGCTAAACCAGCCACCCATTCTTTGTCACCACAAATGCATAATTTATCATTTCAGAAACTAGGTCTGAACTATGTATACATGGCCTTCACCGTTGGGAGGGACGAACTTGCGGGCGCTGTTGCAGGTATGCGCGCCCTAGACGTGCATGGTTGCAATGTATCTATGCCTAACAAAATAAAAATTATTCCATTTTTAGACGAATTATCGCCAGCGTCGCAATATGCAGAGGCAGTAAATACAATCGTAAATGAAAACGGCAAATTAATTGGTCACCTTACAGATGGCAGTGGTTATATGCGTGGATTAGAGGAAGCAGGTGTCGATTTTGTTGGTAAAAAGATGACACTACTGGGGGCTGGAGGTGCAGCAACTGCCATTGCAATTCAGGCGGCACTGGATGGAGTTGCAGAAGTATCTATTTTTAACCGAGATGATGAGTTTTTTCCAAGGGCTGTAATAAACGCTAAAATCATCAATGAACGTTTACAAGACCGGGGTTGTAAAGCGAACGTATATCGCATTGAAGACCGCGAACAGTTGAAAGCAGAAATCAGTGATAGCGATATCCTGGCCAATGCAACAAACGTTGGGATGAACCCACTTTATGAGCAAAGCCTCATACTTGACACATCGTGGTTGCGTCCGGAGCTAACCGTCTCGGATGCGGTATACAATCCGCAAAAGACAAAATTGCTTGAGCAAGCTGAATCAGTTGGCTGCAAGATAGTCAATGGGTTGGCCATGATGCTTTGGCAAGGTGCTGAAGCATTCAAAATATGGACGGGCCAGGACATGCCTGTTGAATATGTGAAAGCGCAAATGTTTCCGTGAGTGAGAAATATGTTCTCGATTTTAAGTTCATGATTTTTTCGCAAGTTTAGTGTATAGGGAGTGGCATCATGGCAAAACCGGAACGAATTGACAAACTAGTCCCGATTCTCAGCGCAGACGAAGCTGTTCAATGGATTCCCAACTGTGCGACAGTTGCGTTTAGTGGCGCTGGTGGCGGATTGGGTGAACCAACACTGATTATTGAGGCTCTGGCCCGTCGCTTTCGAGAGTCGCAGGAACCGCGGGATCTGACGTTCTTTCATACTACTGGTCTGGGTGATCGCGCAGATCGGGGAATGTCTCCTCTGGCTTTGCACGGATTATGCCGCAGGATTATTGGTGGGCATTGGGGCCAATCACCTCGCTTAGCTGAAATGGCCGAGCGAGGTGAGATTGAGGCCTACAATTTTCCTCAAGGGGTTATGTGTCAATTGCTTCGGGCGGCAGCTGCTGGACAACCAGGTATCCTTTCCCATGTGGGACTCGGCACCTTTGTTGATCCAAGGCAGGCTGGTGGGAAACTGAATGGGGTTACTAAAGAAGACCTCATTCAGTTGATTGAAATGAACGGCCAAGAGTGGCTGTTCTATCAGGTTATTCGACCCGATGTGGCAATTATCCGAGGAACAACTGCAGACACAGAAGGGTATATCAGCATGGAAGACGAGATCGCATATCTGGATACCTTGGCCATGGCTCAAGCTGTGCATAACAATGGCGGATTTGTTATTGTCCAAGTCCACAGGTTGGTCAAAGCGCGCACGTTTCATCCCAAGTCAGTCAAAATTCCCGGGTATCTTGTCGATGCTGTAGTAGTGAATTCAGAACAGACTCAGCTCTATGCTGGTTCGGTAAATCGCTTTGTATCTGGTGATTACGTCATGCCGACGGGACGAACCGCGCCACTTCCCCTTACTGAGCGTAAAGTCATTGTCCGCCGTGCACTCCTTGAAGTAGCTCCCGGCAATGTCGGAAATGTGGGAGTTGGCATCTCGGACGGCATCGGGATTGTTGCACAGGAGGAGGGAATTGAGGAGGACTTTACTCTGACTGTGGAACTGGGCCCAATTGGCGGTATTTCGGCCCAAGGGATCTATTTTGGAGCGAGTGTAAACACGCAGGCCTTGCTCGATATGCCATCGCAGTTTGATTTTTATGACGGTGGAGGTCTAGACATCTGCTTTCTTAGTTTTGCCGAGGTCGACCAAATGGGTAACGTCAATGTCCATCGATTCAATGGAAAAATAATGGGCACAGGTGGATTTATTGATATTTCCCAAAACTCCAAGAGAATTATTTTTAATGGGACGTTAACTGCTGGTGGATTGAGGACGACGGTTGAAGATGGGACGATTCGTGTACTGCAGGAGGGGAAATTCAAAAAATTTGTGAAACAAGTGCAGGAAATAACATTCAACGGCAGAGATGTGCTGCAACGGGGCCAAGAAGTGATTTATGTCACAGAACGGGCAGTCTTCCGTCTCACACTGGATGGACTGGAATTGTGCGAAATTGCGCCTGTAATAAATTTTGAAACGGATGTTATTGCTCAAATGGGGTTCAGGCCGAAAATTGCTTCTGACCTAAAAGAGATGGATGAAAGACTATTCTTGCCTCACCCTATGGGTATCCGCAGTCAGTTCGAGAATTTACGAAAGGATACAAAATGGCCTAATTCAAAAGGAGGATCGACATGAACAGTACATTACCTTTGCAAATTGGAGACAGGTGTTCTTTCACAAAAACCATCAGTGAATCAGATGTTTATCTTTTTGCTGGGATCACCGGCGACTTTAGCCAAATGCACATGAATGAAGAGTTTACTAAGAAAACCCGGTACAAAACACGCATCGTGCATGGGGTTCTTACGTTTGCATTTGCTTCTACCGCGTCGACACTCATACAGGAACAAGCCAAAGCAGAAATGCCAAGTGTTTCCTACGGTTATGACAGACTTCGATTTATCAAACCAGTTTTCTTTGGAGATACAGTGACGGCGAAATATACAATAAGTTCAATTGATGAGGAAAATCTAAAAACTTATGCTAACGTAGAGATTTATAATCAGCGTGATGAGCTGTGCGTTGTAGCTCAACACATATTGAAGTTCTTCCCTATTTAAGTAGACAAGGTATCTGAGAGAGTGATTAGAATGAAAATTTGTGTTCTTGGTTCCGGCTCTCTGGGAAGCGTCATCGGTGGGATGCTAACAGAAGGAGGGTCGGAAGTTTACTTGATAAGGCGCTCAATAGAAAATGTAAATAAGATGAACCGCCGAGGACTAAAAATTAGGGAAGACGGTTTAGAGAGAACAGTCCAAGTTCAAGCAGTAGCAGATTGCCACGGTATTGGAACGGTTGATCTCATTATCGTTTTAGTGAAATCCTATGATACGAGGGAGGCCATAAAGAATGCCAAACCAATGATTGGCGATGATACTGTGATTCTCTCTCTCCAGAATGGCCTTGGAAATGAAGAAATTATAGCCGAGGTTGCCGGGGAGGATCACGTACTGGCAGGGAGAACGTATGTGGGAGGCGTGATGCTTAATGCTGCCCATGTGATTGCTGGTGCAAAGGGAAAGAACACCTACATTGGAGAACTTGATGGAAGGATAACTAAGCGTGTACGTCTGATAGCCGAAATATTCAACCGAGCAGGTCTATCAACGAGTGTGAGTACGAATGTTTTAGGGCTCATGTGGGATAAATTGTTGGTTAACGTCGCGACTGGTGCATTGAGTGGTGTTACAAGGCTGCCTTATGGCGGGCTGTACCAAGTTCCAGAGGTTAGGGATTGTGCTCTTGAGGCGGTATCGGAGGCAATGGCGGTTGCAAAGGCAATGGGCATAAAGCTGTCCATTCACAATCCAATCGACGCGTGGACGAGAGCGGCTGAAGGCTTGCATGAGGAGTTCAAGGCGTCGATTTTACAAAGTATCGAGAAGGGTTTGCGGACCGAGATCGACTTTATCAACGGAGCGGTAGTCCACTGGGGTAAAAAGTATAAGATTCCGACGCCGGTCAATCGGACATTGGTAGCTAGCATCAAGGGGATTGAACTTTGGTTGCAAAATTATGCAGGTAAGGAATGAGCGATTCGTTTTACTTATTTCATAGGGGAATATTAAAGGAAAAAGAGGGAATCACAGTGTGCCAGAAACGAACCTTTGTAGAACATACGGCAATTCGAGTCAAAGACATTCGATGGTATGTCCGTTTCTTTTGTGAGGCACTGGGCATGCAGATAAATAGTGTTGATGGGTCAGCAGATGATCCAAAGCAAGTATGGCTGCTAGGTGGTCTACAACTGATTTCAGATCCGAAATTCGAAGGGCCAGAAGGACGATTGGCTCATCTCGGCATCATGACCGAAAATTTGGAGAAGGCACTAGAAAAAGTTTATAAGTGGGGAGTAACTGAGCTACCTCAAGGGCGGAACTGGTTCGTTTTACCCGACGGACTTTCCGTTGAATTGCTTCAAAAGCAGTCTATATGACTACGTCACACTAAAGGTTCTTCACGTAAAAGGTTTGATGAATGGTGCTATGTTCTCTATAATGATATATTCTTAGAATTGGCCTCATCATTGTCTTTAGATTTAAAGTTCAGGAGGACATAGATGATGAAGAAACATAATAGTTCATCCCGTGTTACGTTACAACAGGTGGCAGACCATGCAGGGGTCTCAAGAGCGACAGCCTCACTAATTATTCGTGGCAGTACGAGTATTTCTGATGCGACGCGTGAGAAGGTTTTGGAGTCAATGCGTCAGTTGGGTTATGTATATGATCGCAACGCTGCTAACTTAAGGTCAAAATCTTCTTCTTCGACTGTAGGCATACTAATAACGGAAATTGCAAATCCTTTCTTTTCTGAATTACTTGAAGGCATTCATAATAAATTGGATGGACAAGGGTACACGGTGATATTAGGGACTACCCATGATTCATACTCTAAGCAAGACAAACTTCTATCTAGTATGTTGGAGAACCGAGTTGGTGGGGTTATACTAAGCCCTGTACCGGGGAGTTCAAACGCCACCTTCGAACAACTTAGGAGTTGGCATATACCAATTGTAATGGTAACTCGGGAACCGTCAGATTCGAAATACGATTACGTCGGTTCAGACCATGTATTGGGTACACAAATGGCCGTTGAACATTTAATCCAAAAGAACCATAAAAGAATTGCATTTCTTGGTGGGCCATCTGAGGCATCTGCTTGGATGGAACGCAAACAAGGGTATTGTAATGCTCTTAAGCAAGCGGAACTTAAAATCGACGAAGGTCTTATTACATCTGGTCCATCAACTCGTGAAGGTGGAATTGACGCGATCCGGCAGGTTCTGCTCAACCCCAATCCACCGACGGCCGCTTTTTGTTTTAACGACGTAGTAGCATTTGGAGCAATGATAGAATTGAAGAAACAAGGTCTTGTTCCAGGTCAAAATTTTGCTGTGGTTGGTTATGATGACATTCAAGAAGCCTCCTTTTTTACACCAGGACTTACTACCGTCAGGGCTTTTCCACGACTTATTGGTTCGAATGCGGCTGAACTTCTGCATCAACGCATGATGGGTCAAGATAGTGAGCCTCAGCAGATTATTATAAAACCTGAGCTCGTAATTCGTAGTTCTACTTGAGACATAAAATAAACCCAATATAGTTATGGGACAGCGGCCTTTTCCAAGAATCTTCCGTATTGGCTGCTTAAACATTTCCTGAAGCACCGTCAGGTTGAAAACAAATGGAAGCCGCAGCCATCATTCCAAGCACATCGCCAGGATTTGCATCACGAATAAGCTGGCATAGTCTCAAAAACGTGCCTGATCAGTCCCAGTCGTACTTTCGCTTGCTTTCGCTAAATTTACTCTCTATCGTATTATGTTCCTTAGAATCCGGTCTTTCGATAATTTAACACCTCTGCTATTTCGGCTGCCAATCCCATTGGTTTTTGTGGATAGCATATATTGTCTTGTTAAATATTTGGTAGGATGCTTATGACGCATAAGAGGGCAAGAACTGAACAAGCGACATGCCACTTTTCTTGCATGAAAATTCGTTCCCGTTGGCAACACCGTAATGTCGCTATTGGGTTACCGACATAAACAGGTCGAAAGTACAGATTGTTCTTAAATAATAAGGGGTTAACGGTCTCACGAGAAACTGTAGTTCTTTACGATATCCGAAAAGGCTTTTGAGAAAAGAAGAGATAGGTGTTTCCGCTGAAAAAAAGGCATATCTGCCTTGGGTATGCCCCTTGCAAAACTATACGCATTACATTTCTGATATTTGACTAACTTTTCTTATTGATTTCCACATTGAGTAACCACCAGCACCGCAAACGACCAAAATAATTAGCAATAATGAAATACTAATGGAGTCAAGGCTGTAGATTTGCAATCCTGTTGTCCGAGAACTGACAGTCGAACAGGATGTCAAGTCCCAGATCAGAATTCCCACTTCCTTCTCTATCTCCGACTTTTGTAATTCCGCCGTTTTGACGAATTAGTTACGTGGGAAATACACAAGTAGGTATTAAGGCATGCGCACATTTACACTTATTGTGACAAATAACGCGTATTTCCCTAAGATAATCGCCTAAACAAGCAGAGTTGGTGGATGAATACAGTGAGATAAAGTTCACAACCGGTAAGAGAAGGGGATTAAGATGGGGGTCGATCCGCGACTTATGGGAAGGTTCGCCTACAAGATGATTTACCACAATAGGTTTTAGTGGAGCGAACTGTCAAC
>JAKADF010000137.1 GCA_021820805.1 Bacillota bacterium | reverse complement strand
TTTTGTCAAGCAAAACTCTGTCCTACCCGTTGTTCATTTTACCGATAATGAGGTTAAAGCTCTTTTTATTGCCTTTATGGCCACAAGAAATCAACAACTCCCCTATCTAAAGAGTCGCCAGTCTTTAGCTGAAAAATTATTAGGCCTCATCTCAGAAAACCAGCAAGATGACCTTGTTCTTTTAAATCAAATCTTGCTTTTTGAAGGGACCAACCCCAATAATCCCGACCTGCTTGATCTTTCAGATCTCCCTCATCCCATGTTAGAAAAACTCATCCAGATCCTTCTGTTGGATAGATGCTTATTAATAACCATCAAAGTAGAGATTGTAATAAAGTCTTATCCAATTTATCTCTTGCACCTTTACCATGAGAAAAGCCTTTGGCTAATTGAAGGCTTTGACTTAAAGGAAGAAAAGAAGCGAATTTTCCCTGTCGACCAAGTCATCAATGTTAAACCCTGTCCGATGAAAAAAAGTTTAAGTAAGAAAAAGATTTTAGAAAAACTTAGTAAGCAGGAAGAAGTAATCAACCTTGTCCTTGAACTTGGTCCAAAAGCGATTGCCCAGTTCAAAAAATACCATCCTTTTAAAATTTCAATATCCTATACGAATCCTTACCAAACCACAGCCATTCTAAAAACTTTTATCAATGTTAATATACCCGAAGAATTGAACGAAATAACAAATTGGCTACTTTTCCTAGGTGGGGATATCAAGATTGGGGATATGCCAGAGGAAGTCTTAAAAGGTTTACAAGGGAGACTGTGCTTATACCGTCCATAAGCAATGTCCAGTTAAATCCACAATTATTTTAAGCTTGGCCAGTTGCCACTATGTCCGCACACCCGGAGAAAACTTTTTAGGTGCCGTTGCTTCTTGAAGGCCTTTATATGCTTCTACTATGATTATAGTTCAAGACACCATTCATTAGATTTCATCCATTTGCCTTTTGGAAACTCAAAATCTGTTTCACCAATCAACGAGAACCCTAACTTGCGACATATTGCATTAGATGCTGTATTGTCCGTAGAAGGGAAAGCATATATGATTGCATGTTGGACATTATTACGCAAGATGTTAAACAACTCATACATGGCACAAGTTGCGATACCTCGCCCCTGAAATTCAGGTATAACTTTCCAGCCCGTCTCGAATACATCCCTCTCCTTCCATTGTCGTTCCCAGTACCCCACACTACCTATAGATTCAGAACCAAATTTGATTGTAAACATATGGACTTTACCATCATTAAGATATCGCTGATGGCGAGTAATGACACCCAAATCCGTCTCGGGCCCACCTAAACTAGCCCACATTTTTTCAGTGTTCATACGCTTTAACAATTGAAAATCTTCTTCCGCCCACGGGTGAATAGTGACATCTGGCGTTTGGTACAGACCATTGCCGTAATTATTCTCCATTTACTATTCCCCCCTTATACATAGGCATTATATCAAATGATTCAAATGCTAATTTGACTAGTTTCTACATCTGGTGTTGTTTATTCAAATGTCTTAAGTCCAATTTTCACTATTCCTTGTTTCATATAATTGTGCCAAGCAACAAATAGGGGGACTCAGCCTAAACTGAGTCCCCCATTCGGGACGCACATTTGATAATTAACAATAAAACTTGTTTAGTTCATGATGCGCGCTTACTACCTACGTTATCTGGATGGGCAAGTTTTTTAATTTCATACCGTTTGTACAATAATAGCGCGATTGCTGCGAAAAATATGGGACCGACTATCATCCATATAGTGGATTTCCAGTCACCAGTTAGCGCAGGCTGGATGATGGTAAACAAATTGGCGAACCCAACAGTCAAGGTGACAGTAATCGTTGCAACCCAAGCGCTCTTCATACGCTTGTACACCGTAAATGGCTTTGGTATAGAAGTGTTCTTCTTGAAGAAAATATACGCAATCGACAGGAACATGTAGGGCAAGGTCATTGCAACGTTGGTCATTAGAACCAGGTAATTGAAGAAGGTCGAAACCCCTTCACCGCCAAACGCCATGAACAAGATGAGACCAAGCACGATTAGACATTGTACCCATAGTGCATTTTTCGGTACATCGTCAACAACTTTCCCCAATTTGCCTGGCCAAAGTTCCGCAGGCGCACCTTCTATCAGTTGCTTCAAGGGTGAATATCCAAGGACGACAAAGGCACCTACAAGGGCAAGGAACATCGATAAACCAACTAAACGTGCGACCCAATCAGCCATGAGAAGCGAGCCATGAGACCCAAGCCCCATTGCGTGACCTATCTGATATCCCATGTTCCGCATGATTACATAAGCGACATTACCCAAGTTCACTTTGTCTGAAGTCAGGACATTTTGCCAGTTTGTGAAAATACCAATCAAAAAGACTCCGACTGAGTATGCGATTGTAATAATAAATGCAGCAATCTTAATTGC
This sequence comes from Bacillota bacterium, assembly GCA_021820805.1. The sequence continues at coordinate 5,549 of JAKADF010000137.1, read as the reverse complement.
TCTTGGCATTGTCCGCTCCGGATTCTCTGTTTTATCAGACAATCCGCCCACAACCTCGAGACCGCCATAAGCGAAAATTGCAAAGACGATAAAGGATAGAACACCAATCGGCGACTGGTAACCTGGTTTTGGAGACTGGAAGAATGCGTGAATGGACGGGATTGGCTGTGCCAGGTGTCCTCCTGAAGCGACAAGGACAATAATGCCGCCAACAAGCAGTACGACGTTGAGCAGAGCAACCGCCGTTCCACCAATAGCTGCGATAATCTTGACTTGCCTAATACCTTTTGTGACAACAAGGGTAACAATAAGTATCCATAAAGCACCAAGCAGGCCCAGGCACTGTGTGGCACTTAGCCCAAAAATTGACCACGACTGCGTCGTATCGGTGCCGAAAATAGCATTGGATAACGGGATCCAGATAGTAGATGATATATCAACCATCCAAACCACATACGATGCGTACCACATGAAGGTACCAATAAACGCGAACCGAGGCCCGACCGACTTCTCCATCCAAGAGTAGATTCCGCCTTTTTCCGCACGAAAACTCGCACCAAACTCACCGAGCATGAATGCATACAAAATGAAGAACAAGATACCAGTAACAAGGTACCACGGAATCGCCGCATACCCCATTAGGTAAAAATCCCTCGACATATTCGTAAATCCAAATACAGAAGTAAAAATCATCAAAATGACGGGAATTAGCGTCATTTTCGCCGTATCATGGTTGCCCTTTTTCATGATGAACTCCTCTTGAATGAACTTTTATTGAGCAGAGCTGGCAATCTGTAAACAGCTTGTGAAAAGTTACTTAGCAAGCGCTTACACGTTTACTACTTCCGCAAACTGAATGAGCGTACAACCCTCTGACTAGAAATCTTGAAGAGAATAAGGACGAAATTAAAACAAGAAATTAAGCATGTTGCTAGTATAATGAACAAAACTTCTAACCTCAAGTTTTAAAATAAATTTAAGAATTTAAATACTATAATCAGTAAATAACGAAAAATTAAAAGAGCGAGCCCTCGTGATAAAGGACTCGCCTTATACTTATCTTGAACAACGGAATTCAATTGCGAGGTCGAGAATTTTGCGACTCAATCTCTTCAAAGTAACGTTCAATCTTCACAATTTCAGCTGTAACTCTATCGATATTTGTATCCGATGCATTTTCTTGTATTGGAAACAGCACAAAACGTATAGCTGCTAGAGAATTTCTTATCTCATTGGCAACTGCCCACGACATCACTTGATCGTGATGACCATTTTGCTGAACTTTCTTCTCCCTGCGATACTGACAAGCGAGCCACACATTGCACCAATAACTAATGGTATCTAGCACAACGTGAGATGAATCTGGAAGGCCATGAGTAATCCATAAATAAAAACCAATTCCACTAAGCACAAAACTGCTCATGAGTCCGATTGAAATCCCAGCAAAATAACCTAATACGCCGGTTATCACCAAGCCGCCAAGAAGCCAGATGGTATGAAGGCGTATTAAGATTCCAACAATTACGAGCGCTACAATTAAATTCGCATGGGACTGCAAAAAATTTCTGACACTAGAGTCGAACTGTTTGCTTCGCTCAGACACCTTGCGCAAAGTTCTATGTTTATTCCCCATGTTCTTCACCATCGCTTCAGTTCAGCGAATACGTTTCTAAACTAATTTTAAAATGAAGTCTTTCCTTTAAACAGACATACGTGGACTATCTGCCCAACCAGGAGTCACTAGTACATTTCAACTATTTGAAGCTACTTAACCTGGGGATCCATTTCCAAAGTGCTTTTTTGGGGCCATCCTAATGAGAGGTACTCCTTTTGTTGTTCGAATTCAACATCTATAATTTATTCGGAGGTCCTAAATATCGGTACATTTATAAACAGAACACAAAATTCCACCTGCACCCATATGGTAGAGATTAAGTATATGTTTTCTGACAAGGAGGATGGAAATGTCATCTTGTGACTTTCCATTACTGATAAACTACCCATTTATTTACATGGAAAATATAACGGATAGCTTGGATGAAGCAGTTTTCTTTACTAATATTAACTTATTCTAGATGGGGATATACGACCCCATCCATAACCAGTTTTAAAATTATTTGCCGTTTACTGCATCTTTTAGTTCCTTTCCAGCCTTGAACACTGGTGCTGCTCCACTTGGAATCTCGATAGGTTTACCCGTTTGGGGGTTACGGCCATTTCTTCCTGGGTATTCTCTTACCCCAAACGTACCAAATCCAAAGATTTGCACCTTTTCCCTTTCTGCTAGTGCTTCCTCAATAGTTAAAAAAACCGTATTTGTATACAATTCTGCCTTTTTTAACGGCAGCCCTGTTTTTTCTGCAACTTTACGAATTAACTCAGACCGCTTCACTAAGGCACCTCCTACGTTTAATATCAAAAATATATTTTCACTATTTCATAAACGTTTTTCGTCATGGATACAACTTTTGCACTCTACCACTATTACTCATACCTATTTTTCTTTCGAGTTCTTCAGTCTTTATCTTGAGTATATGATTCATCGCTATAATGCTAATTGTAAGTAACACAGCAGAATAAATAAGTAATTGCATCAGTTCAACCTCCCCTTCCCTATTACACAACACAACCGATATTTTCACCGGACATAAAATTACTATTTTTGAATGCTCCACTTATAGACATTCATTTACTATTAATTGGCTAAAGGTACTAATGAGATAGCACAAGTTAGCTAGTTGCAATAAGTAAATAATTTTATATTGTCACAACTACTAATACAGGCGGTGTGTCAGGACCTGCCATAATCCAAACAAAAGCAAATGTTATTGGCCAATGAGTCGTGAGATTAATCTGGATGATAGTTATAATCAACAGAATCAAAGTTCAAATGGATGATTAAAATTAGTAGTTTTTTTTGCTAGGTAAAGACGAAGAGTAAGTACGACAAATATCTCAAGGGCGGAACTGTGAGTTCCGCCCTTACCATTACTGATATAGTTTTAAACTTTGAATTATCTGGTTCGCATTGGTATTAACGTGATAGTGCCTTTTGACGCCGGTAGGCTTGCCGTGCGGATGCTAATATATTTCCAGTCGTCCAAATCCCAAACATCAAAATAGGGATTCCATACATCAAATCAATATGGTGTGCTGTTGTAATACCTTGGTAAATTATTGATGTTCCATAAACACCAGTAAATAATGCAAATAGCCAAATCACCCATAAGCGAACGCCCTGTTTCATAAATTCGCCTCCTGACTCATCCCAACATATGGTTCCTTGCTCGTCCTCTTCGTTATGTGCGTAGGCTTGAAGATTTTAAAGATGGGCTAAGTGGTTTTGATTCACCTCTTTTTGATTTGTACCAATCTCTCCAAATCCACTTATAGAAGGGAATCAGCTTTGGTAACTTGTTCAAACCTGGAATCCAAGGTAGGAACAAGAGCAACAAGAACAGAAGAGCCATTGTGTAAGCAGCCATCTCATCACCTGCAGAAGAAGTAGACCAAGGTGGAATCTGATATAGGAAGGTATATGGCGTTAACCACCAGGGACCTGGGTACGCCGCTTCATCATGATTAATTCCCCATTGTTCACCTTTCATATTCAGTTGACCTGCAATCTTGTGTAAAGCATCTCCTTGTAAGAAAAGTAAATCGTTTTGAACATTCCAACGATAAACACCTTGATTGGTTTCACGGTTTAATGCACCCGACAAAAGACCTGACGATGCTAATGAAAGTTCATAATTCATCATAGACTCAACAGGGCCGTAATCGCCGCTTGAGATCTGCACCTCTCCGTTTTGCACTGTTGCTTTATTTAGTGCATTAGTTAAATTTTGATCCCATTTTTGCTGCTGTGTCGCTGCTGCATCATTGTACTGTTTAAGTTCATTGGATAATGAGGTATTATTCGATGCATGAGCAAGCATACTTAGAGGCGTTAGTACATCATCTTTAGCAGTGTTCACCTGATATGGAGTTCCCCAGTATGTTTGAGGATGATATCCAGCAATGGATTGGATATTACCGGTTCCATTATTGTATGGTGGGCCATAACTTGCTATCGCACCCTGTCCATCAAGATCGCCTAGTGCCGTCTGCATGATGACAATGGGCTTACTTTGTGCAACTTGCTGGTTGGTAACCGCAGGGCGATATGGTGCACCAAAGATTCCCGCGGCCCCGAGAACCAAAACAGCTGTAACTGCTAAGCCGATTGTCCCCTCCTTAATAAGGTCGAAATCTTTTTGAGGGTATTTCAGAGTCTCCTTATATGTTTTATTCATAATTTCTCGACCTCCTGTTCAATCGGCGGAACGACACCCTTGCGTCTAACTTCGATTAAATGCCAGCCTACAAGAATGAGTAGAATAGCAGGAATGACAACGATGTGAAGTCCATAAATCTGCCCGTTGTTGAGAACGTTTAGAAATCCATCCATACCCGCACCGTTGAATGCGTCCTTACTTTGTACTTGGTTCCATTGTGAGAAGAAATCTCCACGTGAAAGGTACCCTGTGAATGCTTCGACAACTGAAACGCCCAACGAAAGTGCTCCCAAAAACCAGGTGAAGCCGCGTTTTTTTCTCCAGGATGCCATAAAGAACTGTCCAACCAAGTGCATGGTCATAAAGAAGAAAAAGGTTTGAACACTCCAAAAATGTACACTGCGAACAAACTCACCTAAACTTGATACTTGGTACCACGTTACTCCTTTGGCTGCCAGAATAACTCCAGACAGAATAACGAAGATTAGGCTGCTTAGTGTGAAAATACCAAAACTATAAACAAGTGAAGATACATAGACAGGTTGCTCAGATGGAAGCAAGTTATCCCACGTTAATTGTTCAGAAAGGGTTCCACGTATTTGTTTTGTCCAGTTCATTTATGATCCCTTCCTTTATGGTGTGGATAAGAACCCAGCGAAATCAGTATAAATACGGCCAACCATAACCAAGCCATGAGATGGTTTGGCCACACGTTTGACATGTTTACCATGTTAATGCCCCCTTCTTTATGTTAAAAGCTTAGGCCTATCCGATTGAAGAAAACAGTAATAATAGGACTAATGATGGATAGAATCAAATGAACTATTTTCTGCTTAAAAAGTAGAATAAATTAGTACGTTGCGATTAATATTAATTAGTTCAAATGGTGGATAGACCGAATGAATTTTATGGAGAAGAAGGATTTAAGACTGCATATTTTTTCCGAGCAGACAGATAAATTTCGGGAAATGTGAAGTCTGAAAACACTCAAATAAAACGTCAAATAATCCTCTTTTGGAAGCTACGGGGATTATTTGACGTTTAAAAAAGCATTTAGTTCAAAGACAATTCATTCCTTAATCATTATCGATATTCTTACTATTGATGCTTTTGCAAGTAATATTGCTTTCGAGCCGAAGCCAGTATATTGCCCGTTAACCAGATGCCAAATAGTAATATAGGGAGGCCTGGAATTAATCTACCAGGGTGTTCATCAATGGTACCTTGGTAAACCAAGCCGGTTCCATATATACCAACGGTTAAGGCAACAAG
>JAKADF010000136.1 GCA_021820805.1 Bacillota bacterium | reverse complement strand
AAATAAAACGTGATCGAATCCATGACGATTTAGACTATTTGTGAGAGACAATACTCCTTGAATTTCGTATGCACGAATGAGTGCATCCAAGACATCTCCCATCGTTGGTATATGAGCCCCGCCTCTAGCATTACTCCTTGCCAGCCAGTCAGAAAGCGGCAAAATAGCACCCAGGTTATCTGATGGATGCCCCCACTCAGCGGCTAGCCAAGTGTCATTGTAATCTAACCAGCGAAGGGCTGCGCCGAACGAGAATGCAGCCCTAACCGGATCTAGTACATAAGAAGTGCCTGGCACTCTTGCTCCATTTGGCACATACGTCCCAGGTACAATGGGGCCGATAAGCTTCGTGCAAGCAGGGTACGACAATGCAGCAAATGCACAGCCTATGGTGTCGAGAAGAGCATACTTGGCTGTCTTTGTTGCATTCTCAGAAAAGACTTTCTTCCCTGCAGCGTAGGAAGTAATTTGTTGCAAAACCTCATCTATCAAATTCATATTTATCACTCCAATCAAAAAGGATCCACCCTTGTGGATCCTCTTTGCACTTGTTTAATGTCATGCCAAATTAATTAATATCCCAGCAAGTTTTGTGGAGAAATGTTCCCAACTGTCTTCAAATTCTTAGCTCCATCTGACTGAACTGCTTCAAACGCACCTGTTACATTGTGATATTGGTTAAAATCTTGCGGGCCGCCAGCACCTTGATAGTTAATCGTCTGGCCTTTCTGAATGTCTGCAGCACCGCTCTTAAAGTCATACACATTAGTTCCAGGTCCATTTGCAGCTTTTACTATGTCATCCACATAGACTGACGGATCAGTTGATTTTGCTTCGAGCATAGCGAGTGCGATGATATTCATTGCATCATAAGCATCGTTTGACAACGTGACTGGCTGCTGTCCGCTAAAAACTTGCCCATAAAACTGCGCATACTCTGTTGCAGCATTTCCACCCGCGGTACTTCCTTGTATAGAAGTTAGGTCCTTAGCAGCCCAAGCCGGTGTTACAGCCTTGATAAAATCACCTGCAGCTGTAACGTCGCTGCCAACGAATGGTACATTTCCGCCGCCAAGCTGCTGCCATTCGGATACAAATGTGCTTGCCGTTTGCGGATCCATTTGAGTATATACAACATCAGGTTTACTAGAAATTATCTTCTCGATTTCACTTCGGTACGAACTCTGGTCTGGTGCAAGTTGTACATTCGACACAACCTGACCGCCGTGACCTTTTACTGCCTTTTGAATCGGAGGCACTAACGTTTGAGCCGCGTCGTCGGATGTAAATGCTAATGCCACTTTCTTATAGCCTTTCTGATTTCCGTAATAAGCCATGGCTACTCCTAGTTGAGAATCAGACGGACTCGTACGGAAAATATACTTGAAATTCATCTGATCTAGTTGTGTTGTTCCACCGAGAGTTACATCAACCAACTTATCCTGATTAAGTTGGTTGGCAACAGAAGTAATTGTCAGAGAGGACGGGCCAATCATTGCAACCGGATGCTTTGTGCTCACAATTTGTGAAATAGCAGGCACAGCGTCGACAGGGTCTCCTGCAGTATCGGCTGTAACAATTTTAAGCTGTTTGCCGAGTATCCCGCCATTTGCATTAATTTCATTGACTGCAACTTTTACCCCATTCAAGAACCGTAGTCCAATAAATGATTCGTTCCCGCTAAAAGGTGCTGCTACTGCAATTACAAGCGCTCCTGAAGCAGATGTTGAACTAGATCCGCCTCCGCTTTGAGAAACTGTATTATTACCAGAATTGCTAGACTTACTGGAGGTATTTCCTCCGCCACTACTGCCGCAAGCGGTTATTAAGCCTCCAGCCATTGTAATCATTGCAAGTGTTGTTAATGTCTTTTTCATTTGCATTTAAATTTTCCCCCTTCTTTTCTACCTCTGATGTTTTTATTTATTTCAAATTGGATGTATATCCGTTCGTCTTCGTTTGCTGCATTATCTACCAAGGAACATCTTTCCGATGTCAGGGCGAAGCAGCAGTTCTTGGGCTGGACCCTCATCGCGGTTTCTGCCGGAAGCTAATACATAGCCCCAGTCTGCTGACGAAAGGGCAGTGGTTGCATTTTGTTCCACAACAACTACCGCCTTTCCCATTTCTGCGACTTGTAATATATGTTCCCACACCACCTTTGTATAGGAAGGTGATAATCCTGCCGTTGGCTCATCAAGGAGAAGTACTGTTGGATCCGCCATTAAGGCACGCCCTACAGCTAACATGTTGCGCTGCCCGCCGCTCAAAGTGCCTGCTGCTCGTTTGGCAGCTTTTTTTAAATCCGGAAACATTAAATACACTTGCTCCATACGTTCCTTGAGGATTTTTGGTCTGAGATATCCCCCTATTTCAAGGTTTTCTTGAATACTCAGACTCGGAAAAACGTTACGGTTCTGCGGCACATACCCTAACCCAAGATCTACTAATCGCTCTGGCGACACCCCCTTAATTTCTTGACCATTCAATTTAATAACACCTGAAAATATCGTTAATAGACCAACAATCGCTTTTAAAAGAGTTGATTTACCTGCACCATTTGGACCTACGATAACCACCGTTGATCCTGGGCTTGCACTCATGTTGATATCTTGAATAATTGGAGAGTTTCCATATCCTGCTGTGACACCCTTAACTTCGAGTACTGGCTCCACACGACTCAACCTCCCAGATACGCCGAAACAACTTCCTCATTGTCTCGGAGTGCGTCCATTTTCCCCTCTGCAAGAACTCTGCCTTCTGCCATGACAACAACGTGGTTGCAAATGGCTTCAACGACGGACAAGTTATGCTCTATCAACAAGAAAGTGACGCCCTGTTTATTAAGAGCAACAATATGTTCTTGGAGTGATTTGGACAGTGTTGGGTTTACCCCTGCCATCGGTTCATCCAAAAGCAGCATCTTCGGTTCCGCCATTAAAGCGCGAGCAAGATCAAGCAGCTTCTTTTGCCCGCCGCTGAGGTTTCCGGCATATTCATCCTTTAAATGTGTTAATGAGAAACGTCGAAGGGCTTCAATTGCTTTTTGAAGATGCTCCGTTTCTTCTGCCCGAATTCGTTTTCTTGAAATTAATGCTGCCCACGATTTTTCACCGAACTGAGTCTGCGGCGCTAATAACAAGTTTTCAAGTACTGTAAGTTTTTGTAATTCCCGTGAAATTTGAAAAGTCCTAATCAGACCCATTTGAGAAATCCGATGAACGGGCATTTTGGTTAACTCTTTACCGTTAAATTGAATGGAGCCGCCATCCGCTCGTTCTGACCCCGAAATTAGATTAACCATTGTTGTTTTTCCTGCACCATTTGGTCCGATAAGTCCTGTAATTGAACCTGCTCTTACTTGGAAGGAAACTCCATCGACTGCTTTAACTCCGCCATATGACCGTCTTGCATCGGATACTGTCAAGAGATTACCCTTGAAGGACATGACTTTCATCCTCCTCACTTCCCTTCACTGCAGGCATTTTAAAGTAGACTTTGCGTTCTGGTATAACTCCTGATGGGAAGAATCGCACAGCAAGAATTAAAAGCAAGCCAATAGCCATGCCTCTAAACGCTTCAATTAATTGTGGATGCGTTGGAATTTGGGGCAAAAAGCGTGTAACCTCGTTGAATACGATGAGGACAAGAAAAGAGCCAAGAATCATTCCTCGGTTATTGCCTCTACCACCTACTAACATAGCAGCCCATACAATGAAGGTTTCAGGCGTTGTCCAACCACTTGGATTAAATGAGCCAATAAACAATATGGTTAATGCGCCGCCAATTCCAGCAAAAACCGAACCAATAATGAATGCACTCATTTTGTATGCAAATACATTTTTCCCAAGTGCTGCTGCAACATCTTCATCTTCGCGAATCGCTTTTAAAACACGCCCATACGGAGAGTGAGTAAGAAGTTGAATTACAACATAGCCAATGAGCGCAAAGACGATACAAATAATAAGGAAAATCCAGTGATAGTTATTAAGACCCAAATTGAATAATGAGTATAGCGGCGCAGGGACAGTTGAAATCCCGTCCCAACCGTTGAATAAACTCGCATTATTCCCAATAATGTACCAGGCTATTTGCCCAACTGAAACTGTGACAATAGCCAAGTAATCACTCCGTAACCTGCGTAAACCCACGATACCTACCAAGACAGCAAGAACCGCTGCAGCAATCCCTCCAACTATCGGCGGCAACGGAAAAGGCAGGCTTAATCCTAAGATGTGTTTCCCGGCAAGACCACTCGACGATGGGCCTAAGGCTGCAACTCCCGCAAAATAAGCTCCAATTGCAACGAAAGTAATGTAAGTAAAGTTGAGGATGCCCGTTATGCCGAATTGCAGATTTAATCCCCAGCATTCAATACAATAAATACAGAAGAAAATAGAGATTGTAAGGAGATAATAGATGAAAGATCCCTGCATTCAAACACGCCCCCTTGACTGGAAAATTCCTTGTGGACGAACAAGAAGGACAATAATAAGAATGGCGAAAGCGATAACGGTTTTATAACTGGAATCGATGTACGATGCTGATACTTCCATCACAACTCCGATAACAACAGCCCCTACAATAGCCCCATATGGCTTCCCAATTCCGCCTGCAATTACCGCAGCAAAAATCACAAACAAGAAATTGGCACCAATTGTCGGTGTAAAACTATTTGTATTAATTGCTAGAATTACGCCCGCGAGACCGGCAAGAAAACCACTGATGACCCACGTTAAATCCGTTATTTGTTTGACTTTGATACCGCTGACCCGAGCTAATTCAGGGTCATCAGACATGGCTCTCATTGCTTTACCCACTTTAGTGTAACGAAGCATAATGTGTATGCAGAGCATCAGTACCAAAGCTACAAGGATGATGATAATTTGCTGCACTGTAATCAAGATCGAACCTAAATGTAATGGATCTCCGGGACTCATATGATACTGCTCAAAATTTGAACCCCATACAGCTAAAATACCGTTTTGGAGGAACAACGAAAGGCCAATTGTCACAACTAAGAGGATTAAGAGAGATGCCCGCCTTTTAATAAATGGTTGAATAACGATTCGATTTAAAAGAAACGAGATGACAGATACGATTAGGGCAGCTAAAACCATTGCTACCCATATGTTCATGTGAAGTGAATCATTGAAACCAAGTGCAAAGTAAGCTCCAAATGAGAGGAGTTCACCATAGGCAAAATTGACAAAATTCGTTACACCAAACTGCAGTGTAAGCCCTACTGATGCTATCGACAACACAGATGCTGTAATAATCCCAAATACAATCCCCATAATTAACAGAGACAAGTTTTAAAACCTCCCTCGTGAAAAGAATGTCCTTACTAAGCTTGTATGGTTCTAACTATTCAGATATTTGTATTCGATAAAAAGTATTATTTTGTATTTTTGTATACAAAGTCGGCATACAAACTACTGCTGATTAATTTTTGCTTCCGTAAGTGATGCTTCAAATTCCTCCCACTCTGGTAATCCTAAAATTTCCTGTCTTTCTTCAAAGCTCATCATTTCATCAAGCAGAACATTCGTATCACCCTGTAAGGAAAGACTTTTGTATGCCACTTTCATTGCTTTCATAGCCATTCGTGATGCAAAGTTTGCATACAGAGCTATAAAAAAACCCATTCTTTCTAATTCATTTTTATCAAGAAGAGGTGTCTTACCTCCTTCAACCATGTTAATAACTTGCGGCCAGGGGAGGGCAGCAATCTTTTTCATTTGCCCTATCGTTTGAGGTGCCTCGACAAAAGTTGCATCTGCGCCTGCATCTCGATAAGCACGTGCTCGCTTTAAGGCTCGCGACTCCCCCTCGCTGGCAAGAGAATCCGTTCTAGCAACTACAATCAAGTTCTCCTCAAGATTTTTTAAAGTATATATTTTCCTTGTCATTTCTTGTATACTAACAACCTGCTTACCCTCAAAGTGTCCGCATCTTTTGGGCTGAACCTGGTCTTCAATAAATACTCCTGCAACACCCAAAGAAGCAAGTTGCTTTGCTTGACGACGGATTAGCTTTGCGTCTCCATATCCTGCGTCAAAATCTACAAACACTGGGAGAGATACTTTGATCAATATTTGTTCCACATGTGCCAGCAGTTGATCAAACGTAAGAAATCCCAAATCTGGTTCTGCAAGGTAGTTATTACTTACGCCTGCGCCGGTAACAAACAAAGCATTAAAATTCGCCATTTCAGCTAAAACTGCGGAGAGTGCATTATGTACTCCCGGGATAATGTGAAGCCCATCACCAAGAAGTGACTTCAATCGATTATCACTCACACCGTAACCTCCTTGCCTACAAATCTTGGTACGGTTTTTTGTAAACACCAAGCAGAAATAATTTGGAATTACGAACATGACTCTTCAAAGCCATTTCTGCCCAAACTGGATCACCTTCTGCTATCGCATTACGTATAATTTGATGTTCAGAATGCATACCCTTTGTTCGTGATTTAACGTTTTGCGGCAGTGGTGCGAGCCTTTGGAATCGTTCATAAAGTCCATTAAAACCCCTCAGGATTGAAACCGCCTGTTGCCGATTGCTCGATTCCCAGAGAATATTATGAAACTGTGAGTCAAAATTGTAGATTGTATGAAAGTCAGCAAAATCAATAACAGCTTCTTCACTATGCAGAACCATATCTAGCTGTTTTACAACTGACTTTTCCTTCATCCTAGCGAGAGTTCCCACAATTAAACCTTCCACTCGCTCCTGAATCTCATATATCTCTGATAGCAAATCCATATCAAGCGGAGCAATCGTGAGTGCTCCATTCGGTTGCCTCAGCATTAACTGTTCACTTTCAAGCCTTGCTATTGCTTCTCGAAGCGGTGTTCTGCTCATACCAAATTGTTCAGCTAAAGTTACTTCAGTTACCCGAGCTCCAGGAACCAACTCCCCAGTTATCACGGAATCACGAATGGCTTGATATAACAAATCCCGAATTAGTACGCGCTGTCCTTGCAAGTTTCACCATCCTCCAGAATCCGTCACGTTTTAGTTTGTATCTTTGTATACAAAGATACATCCTTAGCTATATTTCTGTCAATTATGAAAATTCGACAAATACTTCTATTCAGTTAAAAGAGTGCGCCAAATTCGGAGCACTCTTTTAACTTAAAAATATAATTTTCACTCTTTTTAGTCTATTTTTATTAAGCAGATATGTTATTGACTGTTTCAAGCGATACCCCAGTGGTCTTTGGCCCTAAAATACCGATATCAAGCATGATGACAACCATAGCTATAGCAACATAAGAGAACATTGAAACTGCTCCATGGGCATGCAGAACAGGAAGCAGCACAAATGGCATGAGTCCGCTCATGAGACGGCTTAAGCTGTAGCCCCATCCTGCCGCTGTCGCACGAACAGCCGTCGGGAATATTTCGGCTTGGAAAATATGATATGCATTTGAAAATATATTACTGACCAAGGTATACAGGAAACCAAATAATACGATTACGGAAGAAGATGATGAGAATCCGAACAAAAGTCCAAATAACCCCATTGCAAACGCAGAACCAACGATAAGCCACTTGCGTTGAATTCGTTCCACGAATAGAAGAGACAAAAGCGAGCCTACTGGATAACCGATAAACGAAAGGGCCGTAAACTCCAGCGAATGAACAATCGTATAGCCTTTTGCAGCTAATACTACAGGGACTAAAGTTCCAAAACCATAGTAACCAAGAGTCTGCAGAATTTGGAACAACCAAAGCATAAATGTCCGTTTTGCATAAGTCGGACCAAACAATGTTCCAACACTTACCGTTGCAACTGATTTAGACATTGAACGCACTTCTGCACCTTTGCCAACCGCAGCAGTTGAACCCTTCTCAAACTGTGCCAGCCACATTTCCGCTTCTTCTTTACGGCCGACTGATTCTAACCAACGGGGGGATTCAGGCAAACCCTTCTGGAAGAACCAGGTGATTACCGAGCCAAGTGCAC
>JAKADF010000135.1 GCA_021820805.1 Bacillota bacterium | reverse complement strand
ATTGAACGCTTTTCTGGCGCAGAATCCAACTCATAGTGGCAAACAGCGGCTAAACCGCTGCCATCATAGAATATTTTAAATCCATCCTGGCTCGGATCTCCATAAACGTGAAAGCCACCCTCAACAAGGACCTTAGATATGTACTCAAGTTTCTTAAGGGTTTCATCAGATATTGAAACTGTAATTTCATTCCCGCAGGATTTACAAGTTCCTTCTTCATTTTGAACATTAAAACATTGATTGCAGCGGTAAAATCCCAAAGGAAGCCCTCCTTATGTACTACTTATTTCAAATGTAACAAAACTGTCCAAGAATATCGACACAGTTGCAGAGTCAGCATCTAATCGCAAAAAGGCCCTTCCTTTATATCGGAAGAGCCTTATCTTATATATTGCGCCTTAAAGTTATCTATACCAGGCTTACATATTTACTACATCTTTTCCAGATGAAGCTGTCACACTTTGTTTTTTCATGGATAGGACTAAAACAGTGCCCAAAATTAGGAATATGGCTAATACAACTAAACCGCTGTATACGCTGCCAGTTGTATTTTTAACATAACCAATAATATAAGGACCGAAAAAGCCTCCAAGGTTACCCACCGAATTTATTATAGCAATACCAACAGCAGCTGATGCCTCAGTCAAGAACAAACCAGGTAAGGACCAGAACGGGCCAAAAAAGCTGTAAATCCCTGCTGTAAGTATGCTCAGTAAGACAATCGACCAAAATGGACTTGAAGTTTGTCCGAGCAGAAGCATTGCAATACCAGCTATAAACGGTGGAATTGCAGCATGCCAGCGGCGTTCCATTGTTCTGTCAGACCTGCGTCCAACCCAAATCATTGCAAGAGCAGCAACAATGTAAGGGATCATTGTTAAAAAGCCCACGGCTGTATTTGAGAAAACAGAAGACAGTGACTTAATGATTTGCGGCATCCAGAATCCAATTCCGTATAGTCCAATAACAATACACAGGTAGATAAGAGATAATAGCCACACACGGCCGTTTTTAAACACTTGACCCAATGTCAGTGCTCGCTTGCTTAACGTTTCTTGCCGTTCCTTCTCAAGTTCCCCGTTCAGCCAATCCTTTTCTTCCTGTGTTAACCATTTTGCATTGTTCGGTCGGTCAGGCATTATAAAGAATGTAAGAACTCCACAAATGATTGCCGGCACACCTTCTAAGATGTACAGCCACCGCCAACTAGCAATTCCCCCCCAATGGACATGGTCAAGAATTAACCCTGAAACAGGTGCACCAATGATACTAGAAAGTGCCAGCGCAGTCATGAATAACGCAAAGGCACGTGCTTGGTCTTCTCTGCGGAACCAAAACGTTACATACAGAATAATTCCAGGGAAGAAACCAGCCTCAGCAGCACCGAGCAGAAAACGTAGTATATAAAGATGCAATACACTCTGCGCCACTGCTGTTAACATTGCCACAATGCCCCAGCTTAATAGAATACGTGCGATCCAAATTCGAGCACCAATTTTATGCAACAGCATATTACTTGGAACCTCGAAAATAAAATAACCAATAAAGAATATACCTGCAACAAGTCCAAAAGCGCTTGCAGAAATGCTAAGTGCTTTATTCATCGTTAAAGCAGCGTAACCTGTATTTACACGGTCTAGAAAAGCGACAACGTACAGTACAATAATCCATGGGATAATATGATTTTTCACTTTTTTCGTCGCACTTGCTCCAACCGATGATACTAGTGTCCCTCCTGCCACATGCCTTCCTCCTTTTTAATTGTTAGAATGAATAATATCACTATTCAGATTACTTTGGCTACTATTTTTTCGCAAATGTAAAAATAAAAAAACACACTGAAACACATCCAGTTAGTCCATACCAACTCCACTGATTTATTCATTTTATATCATGAATACCCCACACCTAATCAAACGAGTTTATTGACAACTGGGAGTGATACACTTGGCAATAACGATTCCGCCTGTGAAATCGTGTGTTGGCGTTTTGTATCTTGTGAACGGAAAAGGTGCACCTCAAGTTCACAATGGCAGGTTATTACAAAACCTATCTAACAGGATTATCGTTCAGCACTTTACCAGAAAATCGAATAAAACAGGGCCAATGATTCCTGAACTTCTTACTTTTTATAAATCTAAACCAAAAAACCCGCCCAAAAGGTGGTTCCTATTGGTAGATGTCCGGAGAACACCTAATTTCAATCCGTTATTTTGCTCAGTTATCCAAAGCAAAGGTACAGTAATTGGCTCAGGAGCATGCATTGGTGTTCGATTTAAGACAAGCAGCACGCCGACTGGGGAAGACGTCAAAAACGGGAAGTTTTTGTACGCAGTAGACAAAAACGGCAAAAAAATGTGCACAATCGACACGACGAAACCTCTTCCGAAGCGGATCGTCTATATGCATTGGAACTGGAGCATTAAAGGGGCACAAGGGGCAGTTTTAGTTCCAGAAACAAGCTCAAGGGAAAACCTCCTCGAGGTTCGGAGAAATCCTGAAACCCCAATAACAAAATAAAAATAAGTACTCCTACACTGGCAGGTCCGGCTCATTCATATACAGCCGGACCTTATGCTTTGTTTGATATTAGTCAGCGCTTTTATGGCCTGTCAGGCGATGCCTACAGCAAATATAACCCACCCAGCAAGAAAACAAAGTCCGCCAAACGGCGTAATGGCACCTAATATCTTTTTTCCAGTTATACTCAAGATATAGAGACTACCCGAAAAAAGAATGGTCCCTAAGATAAACAGCCATCCTGCGATACTTAACATTTGGCTGCTAAATCCTGTATGGATTAGTATACCGACTGCAATCAAAGCAAGTGCATGATACATTTCGTACATGACGCCTTTTTCATAGACACTAAGCATCTCTTTTGAAATTCGACTTTTCAACCCATGCGCACCGAAAGCCCCTAAAGCTACTGCGAGAAAAGCAAGTACGCCGCCAACCATTGCAAAATTCAACTTTGCACTCCCCTTAATTCACTTAGCTCTTTATAAAAATATCCAGGTATCGTGTACTATATCATATAATCAATCTGACAACTCGACGCCTACACAGCGTCCATTTATACTGTAGGGTAGATTTTATTTGAAAGGTGTCTATCATGAGTATTTTGACAGTAAAAAACTTAAGTCATGGATTTGGCGATCGCGCTATCTTCCATCAAGTCTCCTTCCGCCTGTTAAAGGGTGAGCATATTGGTCTCATCGGAGCTAATGGTGAGGGAAAATCTACTTTTATGAGCATCATCACGAGAAAACTAGAACCGGATGAGGGCCATATTGAATGGGCGAAAAATGTCCGAGTAGGCTACTTAGATCAACATACGGTGCTTCAGAAGGGACTTTCCATTCGCGATATTTTAAAGGGAGCCTTTCAATATTTATTTGACTTAGAGACAAAAGTAAACCAGCTGTATGAACAAATGGCTGACATACCGCAAGATGAGCTGGATAAGTTACTTGAGGAAGTTGGAACTATTCAAGAAGTGTTAACAAACAACGACTTTTATATCATTGATACAAAGGTTGAAGAAATTGCGAGAGGACTAGGCCTGATTGAGATTGGTCTTGATAAAGATGTCCAAGATTTAAGCGGCGGACAACGAACTAAAGTTTTACTTGCAAAACTGCTGCTTGAGAAACCCGACATTCTGCTTTTAGACGAACCGACAAACTACTTAGATGAACAACATGTTGATTGGCTCAGGCGTTATTTGCAAGACTACGAAAATGCCTTTATTCTTATTTCTCATGACATCCCATTCTTAAATAGTGTCGTTAACCTAATCTATCATGTAGAAAACCAAGAACTCAGTCGATATGTCGGAGACTACGACAATTTCCTTCAGGTTTATGAGGTTAAAAAACAGCAACTAGACTCTGCATACCGAAAACAACAACAGGAAATTGCGCAGTTGCAAGACTTTGTTGCAAGAAATAAAGCACGCGTATCTACCAGAAACATGGCCATGTCTAGACAAAAGAAACTAGACAAAAGGGAATTAATTGAACTTGCTAAGGAAAAACCAAAACCTGAGTTTAGTTTTCTCGAATCAAGGGCGTCAGGCAGGTTCATTTTTGAGACGAATGAACTTATCATTGGCTATGATTCACCACTTTCTAAACCGCTTAATTTACGTATGGAGCGAGGGCAAAGAATCGCCCTTGTGGGTGCAAATGGAATTGGCAAAACAACACTTCTCCGCAGCATCTTAGGGGAAATTAAACCGGTAACCGGGTCTGTAGAACTTGGGGAATATCTCCATATCGGTTATTTTGAACAAGAAGTTATTGAAACGAACGATAACACTTGTATTGAAGAAATGTGGAGTGCTTACCCCCACTTAATGCAAAGAGAAGTTCGTGCAGCACTTGCAAAATGCGGTTTAACAACAAAACATATTGAAAGTAAAATGGAGGTGCTAAGCGGCGGAGAAAAAGCAAAAGTGCGGCTTTGCAAACTCATGAATAAGGAATCCAATTTTTTAGTTCTGGACGAGCCAACAAATCACTTGGATGTTGAAGCTAAGGAAGAATTAAAACGAGCTCTGCGGGATTACCGAGGCAGTATCTTGCTCATAAGCCACGAACCCGAGTTCTATAAAGAAATCGTTACTGATGTCTGGAACTGCGAATCTTGGACAACAAAAGTCGTGTAAAAAATTTGATAATCAATAAAAGCTGTCTAAGGCATAGGACATTACGTCCGCTTTAGACAGCCATACTAAGTTTTAGAAGCACCAAGACTATCGCAAAGAGAGTACCTTATTTAGACGATCCGCAGCATCCATCACATGCCGCCGCATGGCCGCCTGAGCCATCTCTCGATCCGACACTCGGATGGCGTTAAGAATTGCACTGTGCTCTTCAATCGTGCGCTCTTTGGTTGCTGGGCTTTTGTACACTGATGGATACCACAAGCGTACAAGAGACTGGATAGTAGAAGTTAAGTTGACAAAGATGAGATTTTTCGCCGCCTCTGCAACCTGTCTGTGAAATTGGTTATCCTGTTCCATGAACCTCGCGTCATCGTTACGAGCCGCAGTTTGGACCTGCAGTGTTTCGTCCATACCAATGATGTCCTCATCGGTATGCCGTTCTGCAGCCAAACCTGCACACTCGACTTCGACATGCAGGCGAACTTCCGTCAAATCATCCAAATTTCGATGACTCAGTAATAAGCCCCACCGAAAAGCTCCGGACAATAATTCGGTTGTCGGTTCTCGCACAATAGAGGATCCGCCTTTGCGAGTCTCCAACACACCAATCACCACTAGGCTCTGTAATGCCTCGCGAATGGTGGAGCGTCCAACACCAAAACTTGCTGCCAGTTCTTTTTCAGATGGGAGGGAATCACCAGGCGACCATACACCTTTCATAATCAATTCCGTCAGCTCATTTACAACTTCTTTTGTCAAAGAGGTTCGGCCAATTGGTTTGATATAAGACTTTGATTCTTCCAATCGTTCACACCTCCTTCAGCTGCACCATATCGGCAGTTTTGCGGAAACGCCTTTCCCTTTCCATGCTCCCACACGGGTAACCCTGGGCACTACTTATAGGCCACTATCCTGCAATTGGCGCAGATGATAAAGCATCGTATCTGTCTTCAGATCCACCATGTCGTAAGTTATAACCTGGTCTTTTCTGACGTCGCACTTCAGGCGTGCACCTGGTAACAGACCTGCGGGAACTAGGTTTTCCTCGCGGGCTACGGTGTACAGATCGTTGAGTGCATAAACTGTCGATCCACCCGGCCCATCAATCACCTCACCAGCCTTGAAATCCCGTTTCGCAGCTGCGATAACTTCTGTGACTAAGCCATTCTTTGCAACCACCGTTGGATGCTGGAAGAGCGCCGCCCAGGCAATCGAAAGCGGAATTTCATTGGTCACCAAGTGGTATGGGGTGTACATAATATAGTATCCATCTTCCCCTATGACATCGAAGTATTTCAAATCCTCTTTAATCTGTGGATGCTCTGTTCGCAGGACCAGGAAGACACCTGGTGTGACACTGCGCAAAAAGTCGATTTTTCCATCCGGTGTTTTCAGCGGCCTGGCATAATCGACAACTCCTCTCTGATTCAGAAGACCTCCTTCACTCTTCAACCGAAATAGTTTAGGAATCTCATAAATACCTGCCTGCGGACCATGCATGCCGCGGACATCTGGCACGAGCCCCGTATAATTGGAAATAGCAGCCATCTCAATCATCGTCTTCGTCGCGTCCCGGAAGGTAACTAGAAAATGTGGATTGACCCCGAGTTCATGAGCCTCGTCAGCAAGGCTTTCCGGCGTCGCATATCTATCGAAAGAACCTAAACTGGAAGGCGTTTTGCCAACCGCCACTACTTCAAAGCCAAGCCCTGTGTAGCGATCGTACAATTCCGAGATAAGTCCAGGTTCATCACCTGATGAAACGGTGTACACCACACCCGCGTTTTGTGCCATCCGGTGCAGGATGGGCCCCACGACCGCGTCTGCCTCCACATTCAGCATCACAATGTGCTTTCTAGCTTGAATACATTTAAATGCAATGCTTGCCCCCAATTCTTCAATGCCTGTTGCCTCTACCACAACATCCAAGTCTAGTTCAGGTACCATCTGTGCATCCTCAGTCACAACCGGGCGGCCATGCAACATCGCGTGCGCAGCCTCGGAGGGGCGGTTTGTCACTACTACATCCGATGTCTCGTATCCACTCAATTTAAAAGCACGGATTGCCCGCTCTGTATTGATATCAGCGATGATATTGACGTTCATACCCTTCATCATTCCGATTTGAATTATAGCTCCCGTGCCCATTCTGCCAGATCCGATAAATCCTACACGCACTGGCTTCCCCGCTGCCGCTCGTGCCTCAAGTGCTTGCTTAAACATAACAGATGCCCCCAATCCATTCTTTGAATAATCTAAGATTAATGTTTAAACCTCAGTCGATTTTCCCGTTAGCTTACAAGGCTCTTCATCATCCACCAAGGTTTTGTCTGGATATCAGGTTGTCTGACAGGTTGTTTCTATCACTATACCACGCCCGGTTCACTTATGGTATGGTTTAACGAAATAGGAACGACTCAATAAGTGATTTACTGAAAAATGGGATATCGTATTGCTAAATCAAACGATTTGAATTCAAACTGTTCAGTTTGCGAAAATAGGTGGAGAAGGAGGGAACAAAATGGACTTACGATATCCGATTGGCGGGCCGCAAATTCCGGAGAAGATTGACATGCCTCAGATTGAAACGTGGATTATAGAAGTCGCAACAGCGCCTGAGTTGCTGCGAAAATCGGTAGCAGGTCTTACAGAAGATCAACTGAATACACCGTATCGACCGGGTGGCTGGTCTGTACGGCAAGTTGTGCACCATTTACCTGACACTCACATGAATACATACCTCAATTTTCGAATGGCGCTGACAGACCAAAACGCTGTGATGAGGCCGACGAACGTGGATGGGTGGGGCAGCCTGGAGGACTATAAGACGCAGAGAGTCCAAGTATCGCTCGACCTTTTTCAAACACTTCAGGAGCGCTGGGTTGCTTTATTGAAAATAATGTCTTCTGCTGATTTTGAGCGGACAATTGAGTCGGCGCGCGGACCTCGCAGTCTTGCAGAGTTACTTGGCATCTACGCATGGCACGGAAAACACCATGTTGCGCATATTACGAGCTTGCGTGAACGCATGGAGTGGTAAGACACTGCTCTCATTGCAGCTCGCTAAAATAGTTGACAAGTTTTCCTTTTTACAAAACAGCCGATTCCCATTGTCGGCTGTTTTTTATTAACCAAAAACTCATATACGAACTTTACTGTTCAACCATCCAATCACCTCTTTCCTATATTCAATAATGCACCCTTGTACATTTCAAAAATGCTCAAAATGCATTTAATAAAGAAATCTTTGAAAGAAGAATGATGTAAGAAAATCATTCAAGAGTACACCAAATCTACAAATGCAATAAGTCAAAGCAAAAAAAAAACAAGCTGATCAAAAACCA
>JAKADF010000134.1 GCA_021820805.1 Bacillota bacterium | reverse complement strand
TCCATCCGTCTGCTGCGGTTTCCAATGCTCGTAATCGCGGGGATATTTGGAATATACGGTATTGCAATCGGCCTATTTCTCATTTTGATTCATCTTGTTTCCTTACGGTCATTTGGCATTCCGTATTTTACACCTGTAGGTCCAACAACCTTCAGTGATCTGAAAGATGTATTCGTTCGAGTCCCAAGGTGGGCCATGCACCACAGGCAAACTTTAACAGCAAAACAGAACACAATGAGGATCCCCTCTGGACAGAGCCCTGATCCTACACAAGGCAAATAATAGGGGGTGAAATCTAAAATGAGTTCTGTGAAACGCATCTCACAATGGCAGCTGATGATGCTGTTAGTACCACTCATCATTGCAACGGAGATTCTGCCTGTGACAGACTTAAGTGCAAAATTTGCACATCAGAGAGCTTGGTTGTCTATGATTCCAGCCACTTTTACGGGCATCTGGTCAATTTGGGTAATGACAACATTATATTTTCGTCATCCTGGACGGAGCATCGTCGAATACAGTATCGATATCTTTGGCAATTGGCTCGGGAGAATAGTAGGTGTAATTGTTTTAATTCAAACTTTAACCTACTCATCAAAAGTAGCAGCAGAAGCACTTACGTTCGTTTCAATGTTTGCTCTTCCTCGCACACCGAAATACATAATACTTCTAATTTTTATTGTCGTTTGCGGTACAGCCGCGTGGTGCGGACTTGAGGTCATTGCACGCTGTGCAGAAACTTTTGTACCAGTCTTGATTGTATTTTTTATACTCGTTTTTATTTCCTTAATTCCGAATATGCACCCAAATTTCGTTCGGCCGATATTTGGTCCATATTGGATAAAAACTGTATTTCAGGCCGCTATCGTACCTTCAGCCTGGTTTGGAGAGTTCCTAGTTCTCGGGTTCCTCTTACCTTTTCTGTCGAGCGATAAAAAGGTGAGAAAGACTGCATATGGCGTACTTTTATTTTTAGGTGTATTTATGTCACTTATTGCCCTTCAGAGTACAATGGTCAGTGGACCGTTGACAGAGAAACTTACATACTCCTATTACGTTACTGCAAGATACATCAGTCTCGGGGATTTTTTTGAACGAATTGATCCGCTAATTGTATCCATTTGGATGTATGGTCTCATTATTAAAGAAGCAATATGCGTATTTGTATTTTCGCTATGTATCGTCCAATTAACAGGATTATCCGACCACCGCTTGGTGGTGATTCCAGTGACATTGTTATCCGCAGTTACTTGTCTATGGTTCTTCCCGAACCTTGCCGAACTGAGGGCTTTCCTAACTTACACTTTCCCAATCGATGGTTTCCTGATTCAGAATATATTACCTTCGTTTATCCTTCTGGTAGACATGATCCGCTCTGTGGCAAGAAGGCCTGCACATGCGTAAAGCACTCATAATTGCCGCTGCCTTGCTTCTTACACTGCCACTCACCGGATGTTGGGATAGAAAAGAGGTAAACGATTTGGCACTTGTTATGGCGGAGGGTGTCGATTTAATGGATAATAACCAAATTAAAGTGAGTGTCCAAGTAGCGCTTCCGTCTCAGGTAGGTGGTTCCCAATCAGGAAGCGGTAAAGGAGAAAGTGGAAAGAGTTTCTTAGTTGTTAGTGGGAGAGGTCAATCGATTGGTGAAGCAGAACATAAAATTCAACAAAAATTACCTCGTCAAATGTACTTACCTCATTTACGGGTCATTTTAGTAGGTAACAACATGGCCAAAAAAGGAATGGACCAAATCCTTGACAGGTATGGTCGAAACCCACCCAATCGGTTAAGAACTGCGATTTTGGTCGCAAAAGACAGTGACGCTTTGCCTCTGCTCACAACTACTTATCCACTCGAAAGTATTTCAAGTGAAGCAGTACGCAAATTGGAGCGTCAGTTACTCGGAGTGAACACTACACTGATGGATTTCCTGATTCAAGCGTCAAGTGATGGAATGGATCAGTTCACGAGTGCCATTTCACTAAGCTCAGAATCCGGTTCTGGCAGCTCGGATAAACAAAAGGAGGAAACCAAAGATTTCACTTTTCAAAACGTGGCTGTGTTTAGAGACCTAAAGTTGGTGGGGTATCTAAACACCCCAGAGTCCATAGCGTTGCAAATCCTAAATCAAAGATTGCGGCATGTGACTTTGACCTTTGGTGTTCCAAAAACGAACGGATATATAAGCGTAGACCTAACCCAGTCGAAGAGGAGATCTCAAACCCTTATAAAGGGTAATAATGTTTCTGTGAAATATGAAATATCAGGCTCAGCCATGCTCACCGAAAATACTACCGGTCTTGACGCTGATGACCCGGTAAGCATGAAAATGTTCCAGGATGCTTTAAATAGATATATTGAACAAATATCCAAAGAATGTCTTGAAACACTCACTACCAAATTCGACTCAGATGCAGTTGGTATCGGCCGATTCGTATATCACCAACATCCCTATGACTGGGTGCGTTTAAAGAAGAACTGGCATGAAGAACTAAAAAATGTGCAATTCAGTGTAACTTCCCAAGCAAAAATCATTGAAAATGGCAAATCTGGTCCACCGCTTTATGGAAAAACGCACCGTGGCATATTACAACAAAACGAAACTTCCGAGCAGATTGGTGGTGGCACTGAGTGATTCGGGTAATCGTATTCGTATTTGCACTTATCGGGTTATCATGGGTACAAATGCACTACCTTGCCCCAGTGAACACAAAAAAGGAATGGACTGTCTTTCTCTGTGTAATGGTTCTCGTTGCAACAGCAGGAACCAGCTTGATTCTTGATTTGAATTTACCTAGTCCGATGTCAGGCATTCGCGGGCTTTTCGAACCGATTGGAAAATTTGTTTTGCACTAACTAAGCGCCTTTTCGTCGATGAAAAAAGAATAATGAAATCTTTGAGCCTAAAATCGCCATCATCAGTGTGCTAATAATCCATCCTGAGAGCATCTCACATGATGCAAACTCTTTTGCAACAGCTGAAACTGGTGTTACATCTCCGTAGCCAGTACCTGTAAACGTTGTAACACTATAATAAAGAAACTCATAACCATGGCGAAAAAGTTGATTTGATGTGGCTGTGGATCCCATGCTGGAAACCGTAAATGAGGTTTTATTGAAACAGAAAATGATGTAAAAAGAAAGGGCAAAAAGCTCCACTACTTGGATGACTATCGCCAGCATAAAGAATACCGCTTGTCTAATCGTCAGACGAGAGAGCACCTTAAACCACTCATACACAATTCCAATGGTTACGCCAAAAAGTACGATCAAATCCGGAATTTGGATGTATACACCTGGGATTTTCTGCGGAGGGGGGTATAGCCAAGATAAGATTGATACCTGCCCAATCAAATAACAAAGAACAATATACTGCCCTGTGCCAAGAGGAAGCCAAGAAAGCATGGATATCCCCCCATATCACTAAACAGACCGTTCACTCTGGAAAAAGAGTGTACAAAGTCACCATATACAATAACCGTATTCGGGCCCGTTAGTGTTATGACTGAGATGTCTCTCTTTCGTTATGCTCTGGCTTCACTCTGTGAATCATTTTCGATTATAATCGGCAATTTAATTTCAACGGTTGTACCCTGGTTCAATTTACTTTTTATCGAAAGCTCTCCTTGATGTGCCCGTATAATTTTTTCACAGACCATTAAGCCAAGACCTGTTCCTTTTTCTTTTGTTGTAAAAAATGGGTCGCCAAGATTCGGGACAACTTCTTCCGGAATGCCAACCCCTTCATCAATAACCCGAATCAGCACACTGTAATCTCCGTCTTTTGCGAGTTGCACCCGAATATTTCCGCCGTTTGGCATTGCTTCAATTGCATTCTTTATTACATTGATAAACACTTGCTGCATTTGATTTTTGTCACAGCACACTGTAGGAATATTATCTTCAAACTCTGTTGTAATTTGAATCCTTTTCTTTCCTCTTTGGATACTCATAAGCGATATTACTTGTTCCAACAACTGCACCATATCATAATGCTGATATGTGACTGCATGCGGTTTTGCAAGCATTAAAAATTCCCCGACAATGGAATCAATTCTATCCAATTCAGATGTAATCAACTGGATTCTTTGTTCATCTTCCTCTGTGTGGGACTCAAGTGACTGTACTGACCATTTTATTGCAGCTAACGGATTACGAATTTCATGCGCAATCGAAGAGGCTAATTGCTCAACAGCTGCAACCTTATCTGCTCTGCGAATGATTTCCTCAGCTTTTTTTCGCTCAGTTATATCAATTCGAAAAGACACGTAGCGGTACGGTTTCCCTTGTTCATTTAGAAGAGGCACAATGGTCGAATCCATCCAATAGATTGAACCATCTTTTGCTCGATTCTTGAATTCGCCTCTCCAAATTTTCCCTCGGGCAATTACTCTGTACATTTCACGATAGAACTCTACTGAATGATAATCTGAACTAACAATCCTATGGTTTTTCCCTAAAAGCTCAGACAAAGTATACTTTGATATTTCACAGAACTTTTTGTTCGCAAAGATAATATCGCCGCGAACATCCGTAATTGCCACAATTAAAGCTTCATCTAAGGCAAAATTGACGTCTGCCAGTTGTTTAACAGCGGTTTGAATTGTGCGTATCGTGTCTTTTAACAACTTTGCTCACCTTCACCCACGTTGTCACATTATCATTTATGATTTATACCATTTTTCATGACACAATCTGTATGATATTTTGGGAGCGCAAAGACAGATTCCCTAGTGACAGACATTGGTATCATAAAATACACTAACAAACTTAGCCTAACATGGATACAGTTTTATTGCACTAGGTTGTTCACGGGAAGCATGAATAAGGATTGAATAAGAAACTATATAACTTTTATTATATGACGACTTATTCTTAAAAGTCCGTCTAATGCTGCGAGGTTTTTTCAGCTTAAAAACCTCCTGCTAAAATTCACCAGGTAGTATTCGGAAATCAAGGTGCAGATATGCATAAGCCCCTACATTACTGGAAAGATATAACCATCGTACCAAGGGGGTACAAACGTAGCATGGGCTTGATTCGTAAACCACGGCAAAAGAGGATACTACGTAAATCAGTACAAGCATTAGAGCAAAGCGGAATGCTCCTTCCAAACATTAAAAATGATGTTTTAAGTACAGACATTTCTATAAACTTACAAGTTCTAATGAAGGAATTTCAAAATTGCTCCGACGTCATATTTCGCTTTATTCCAAGCAGTTCTCAAATCAAGATGGCCATTATTTATATTGACGGTTTGATTGACACTAAAACCCTTGATCAAGTCGTATTAAAGCCAACAATGTTCGAAGGTTTGCCCGATGGGTTAGGAGAAGTCCGGTCATCCCGTCAAATTCTCGAACAACAACTGATAGCGGTAGCTCAAGTGAATACAGTAAGTACAGTTCACGATGTGATAGATGGCATTTTAAAATCGAATATTACGATTTTAATTGATGGAGATACTAAAGCTTTAATCGGAGATCTTAAGGGATTCGAAAAAAGATCAGTCGAGGAACCTTCTGCCGAAATATCTATTCGAGGGCCAAGGGATGGGTTCACCGAAACCCTGCGTGTAAATACAAGCCTAGTCCGCAGAAGAATTAAAAGTTCGCGGCTGAAGATGGAGTCAATATCACTTGGTGAATTAACTCAAACTGACATTGTCATTGCATATATTGAAGGGATAGCCCCTGACTCCGTCCTTGAAGAAGTTCGTAACAGAGTAAACAGGATACAGATTGACGGGATATTAGACTCAGGATACATAGAAGATTTTATTGAAGATGCTCCCTATTCTCCTTTCCCTCAAATTCAGAATACAGAGCGCCCTGACGTTGTATGTGCAAATTTATTGGAAGGAAAAGTAGCTATTTTCGTGGATACAACCCCATTTACACTTATTGTCCCAATGACTTTTTGGGCTGGCCTTCAAGCAGCGGAAGATTATTATGAACGGTTTTTGTACACAACAGCTGTTCGTTGGTTACGGATGATTTTATTAAATATGTCATTACTGCTTCCTTCACTTTACGTCGCTGTTACGACATATAACCATCAGCTTATTCCAACAAACCTGTTAATCAGCATCGCAGCAGCCCGTGAGGGTGTCCCGTTCCCAACAATGGTTGAAACTTTAATTATGGAAGGTATGTTTGAAGGCTTACGCGAAGCAGGTGTCCGACTGCCAAAACCAATTGGTTCCGCTGTTAGCATCGTAGGTGCACTTGTCATTGGACAAGCTGCCGTACAAGCAGGAATCATCTCAGCTCCAACAGTAATCATCGTTGCTACAACCGGCATCTCTTCATTTGCAATTCCTAGATATAATCTTGGAACAGCTTATCGGCTCCTGCGGTTTCCCATACTAATATTGGCGGGTTTTTTTGGCTTACTTGGCATTGCGATTGGCGCCACTTGTATTCTTATTCATTTGGTTAACCTTCGCTCCTTCGGAATTCCATATCTTACTCCAACTGCACCGCAAATTCCAGGAAATCTAAAAGATATACTCATTCGAGGTCCCAGATGGAGCATGACCCATCGTCCACCCTTACAATCTGGCTCGGATAAAAAGAGAATTCCCGAAGGCCAGCAACCAAAGCCAAAACAAAAGAGCGATAAGAATGGATGAGATGGTCTATGTCTAACAAAATGAAAATATCAAGTTCACAAATCTTTTGGATGATAGCTTCTATGGAAATTGGTATGACTCTTCTTTTAACGATTGCACCTGCAATCCGTGATGCGAAACAAGATGCCTGGATATCCATGATTATTGGAAGTATAGCCAGTATCCTGATTACCTACATCATCGTCAAAGTAAGCCTCCTCTATCCAAATCAAACATTCATTGAATACAGCCAAACTATACTCGGCAAATGGCTAGGCAAAATTATAGTGATTCCATATTTTTTTATGTGGTACTCCGTTTCGGGCGTTATACTGCGTGAATCATCTGACTTTTTACACCTGTCACTTTTTTATCAAACACCCTTATGGATTGTAGTACTGATGCTTGCTTTGGTTATTGTTTATATGACATACAGTGGAGGAATTGAAACAATTGCCCGCTGCAGTGAAATCTTTGGGCCCTTAATTATCATCACGCTCGTAATTGTAACAATTCTTAGTGTCAATAACTTACGCATGCATCGGATACTTCCGGTTTATGCTGACTCCGGGTGGCAAGCTATTTTGAAAGGTTCTCTGCCGATTACAAGTTTTTTAGGGGAATCCGCCATGTTGATAATGCTTGTGCCATTTGCGGTTAAACAGAACAAAGTACTTCCGCGCGCGTTATGGGGAGTCACTGTTTCTTCTATAGTCATATGTATCACGACTCTTACGGTTATTTTAACCTTTGGAAATATAGCAGCAGATATGTGGTACCCATTCAACCGTATGATTCGCTTTATCTCAATTATGGAATTCATCCAAAACATAGATGCATTAGTCGTTATCCTTTGGCTGCTTAGCGTTTTTATCAAATTAAGTATGTATTTATTTATTATGAGTTACGGGACAGCACAATGGTTGGGTATAAAAAATTGGAAAAACATGGTCTGGATAGCGGCAATTATTTCGTTTGTGATTGCCGTTGCATTTCCCGATATTGATGCAGCAGCAATGGAATACCCGACAAAAATCTGGACACCTTATATATTCCCCATCGATATTGTCGCGATCCCGCTTATCCTTTGGATTATCGGCATCATTCGAAAAAAGGTCGGTGCAAACAAAACACCTGCAACAGAGCAGTAATTAAATTTTTACCTTTGGATTTCATTTTCTTTATACTGCAAAGGTGGACCTGCTAATCCTACACGCTCAATATGTACCCGTGTTTCAACGGAAACACTTACTGTTTTAAAGGTTTTATTCCAGTTTTGTTTCATTCTTTTCCATCGATACGGATACTTACGATGGATGGCCTCCCCAAACCCAAAAACATCTCTACCATAATCTTTGTGAACCTTTGCAATCACTTCTTCAACTTTTTGTGATATATCA
>JAKADF010000133.1 GCA_021820805.1 Bacillota bacterium | reverse complement strand
AATGCATGTCAGGTATTTAATCTTGCGACAATTGGTACAATTGAAGAACATATTGTTAAACTCCTTCATGAAAAAATTCGTTTATTTGAAATGGTCATTGGTGACTTAGACAACATTATTACAGACAAAAAATTTGACAAATTTGAAGAACTTATTTTGAATATGGCAATGACGAGCGAAAATGAAGAACAATTAAAAAGTCGATTGGATGCTTACGGTGATGAAATCCTTGCTCAAATTCAGTCCAATTCGGAACAAACTGAAAAACAAATTTAAAACGGAGGTAAGTCACAAATAAATCGTTCAGGGAGACTACAACATGAATCTGCTTCGAACTGATACAGAACAGCTTGAATTTTGTGATAGATATTTTCAAACAGTCCAGTCAGATACTGTGTATCAATCCGAATATTATCGGGAATACGTTCTGCCGTTAGAAATAGATAAAGAACTGACCGACAGACCTTTTTTTTGGATGTGGGCAGAAAAAACGGGCCAAAAAATAACACCAACTACCCTGCGGCTCGCCTTTTCAAAAGAAGCAAGAGATCGAGAAAACGAAAGACTAAAGCAAGAAGCGCTCGCTAAGATTGAAGGTAAAATCCTCACTCCCATGGAGCGTATGTTTTTCCGCCCACCTACTGTTGAACTTATTGATTTCGGCTGTTTCCGTCTAGAAAAGATTTTCCAAAGTATCGACATTCGCGGTCGTTTCGCTTGCGTAATCTCCAGTAATGGGGACCACAATCAGTCATGCGTACCTTGGGTTTGTGTAAACGGCAATATATCTTATTGTTGTGATTCTATTGAACAACAATCATTTTCAATCGGTATCTGCCTTCAAAACGGCCAAATTATGGACGATTTTTTTTCTAAAGTAAGCAAAATTCCTATGACAAATGCAACCCCAAACCAAATACTTAAACATGCAACTGTATCGATTCAAGAAGCAATAAACAGGTCAAAAGAACATATATTACAAATCGTAAAAATACGACCGTCAAATTGGGCAATTGAAGCAAATACACGCCTGCACGATGAAATTATCCGTTTGGAAACGTATTATAATAGCATCATGTACGATGTAAGCGAAGAAGAACAGACCATACTCATGGCAGATCTAAACCGTAAAAAAATTGACTTACGAAATCTTCACACACCTAAAATTAATGTTGAATGGAAACAAATTGCGCTAATTGGACTGACCATGAAACAATAAAGTCACTTCGGCGGTACGTTATCTTGCCAATCTGTTACTTTCTTAGAAACTGTATCAAAAGTAAAAAGTACCGTATCTGTGGCACCAACATATGCAGCTTTTACACGAACTGTAATCGGATTTGTCCCTGATACTGTTGTATCTACTGAGACATCACCAACAGTGGATGAATTTGAAACTGGTAATAAACTATTCGAGAGAATGTGCATATCTGTTAATGCAACACCTTTTGCAGCATTGTACACAACTTGATGCATACCGTTATTTGCCTCGATTTGAGTTCGTATTTGCAGAACAGATAACATCGTAGCCGTACACACAAGCATACTGGTGCAGATCATGAGAACTGCAAACGTCGCAGTTCCTTTTTCGCTGTATATTCTTTGGCGAAACAATTTCAAAAGATAAGCCCTCCTAATAAATCAGCAACCACCGTGGTTGTATCCCCAGAAACAAAAACAACATTTACTTTAACAACATTACTAGTAGTCGCACTAATAGAAGCAACAGAATCTGCTAAAACTGTTATACCCCCATTTTGCATATGAAGAATCAACTGGTGAGTATTATTAACTGAAAAAGTATGTTCCACTCCATCGACCATGTCGAGTTGTAGTATGCCCTTATCAAATTTTGCACTGACAGTGCGATCAATTTCTTCTGTTAGAACCCGTTTAACATTCAAAACCATACCTGATTCCTCAGTTGTACGTGTCATAAAACTACTTGCTCTCCAAACTGTAACCGCAGTATAAAGAACGATAGAACAGAGAATTGAGGTAAGAAAAATTGTTATTGAAAGTTCTAGCAGTGAAAATCCGTACGTATCACGAAGCAGGCGGTAACCAAAGGTCTTGTGAGAAATTCCCCAAGCGAACTTCAACTTGTGTCACTCCTTCATCCTCGGTTTTCTCTGAAACAGAACAGACCATCCCATCTACTGAGATCTGATTTGGTAAAGAATGATTGGCAAACCAGCTGGCGGTTGCGATATCCATAGCATCATGTACGGTTCGAATCTGTTCAAGGTGTCGAAGGCCGAGTACAGTACTGGACAGTGCAAGCGTGGAACCTGCTCCAACTCCTGCAAAAATAAATAAAGCAAAGATTACTTCAATCAGCGTCAAGGCAGTACACCCGTCCTTTCAGACAATCCGCCTAAATACAGTTTGATATCGAGCTCGTCTTTTCCAGCCGCTAATCGAATAACTCCGCTTACCTCGCTGTTTCCATTCATTCCATAAGCTACTCGAGTAGAACTTAGTTGCAAACGGCCATCTTTATACATGATACCTGGAGAAAACCCGTAGTTTCCTTCAATAGTCGACGCTGTTCTGAGTGTATAAAAAGGCTGATAAGGTGCAAAATCCACCATGGATGAGACGGCATGGATTTGGCTTTCCGACTGTGCAAGACGCATCCGATTCGTCAATAAATCCGTTGTCTCAGAAAGACGCTGCCAGGTGATAAGCCGCAGCCCAACAGGAATAGTAATCATGGATACTATTGAGAACACTACAAGAGCTACCATGATTTCTAAAAGTGTAAAAGCTTTATCCGACCTGTATTTATGCGAGAATGCCGACACTCGCTTATTCATTATTGTCCCAGCGTCACTGTCACTGAATTTGCATCTGTATCATTGATAATATAATCTCCTCCTGTCGGGCTTTTAGGTACTGAATCTAGCAACTCATCAGTGACTAGTGTGTTTAACTGATCGCTCGTATTACCCAAAGGCATCTCATTATGAATAAGGTAATATTCCTGCAGTGCAGATCGAATTGTACGTTCATTCTGATCATTTGCAGTTTGCTCTGCATTTTTGCCCGCACCAAGTAAATGCGGGGCAATCACGGATACCATAATAGAGACAACAAATACCGCAACCATCATTTCAATCAAAGTAAATCCATGGTTTGCTGACAAGCAAAATACAGATTTTAGTTTCTTTAAAACACGCATATTAATGGCTGCTCCTTTCTAACGATGCACCGAAGATACTACGTTAATAAAGTCATACATCGGTATAAATACAGCATAGATTGTCATACCCACGACCCCGCCCATGATAAACAACAGACAAGGTTCCAGAATTCGTGCCAATCTAGTCATTCGCTTGTGCAGATTGAGTTGAGCATACATTTCTGTTTGCTCAAAGGCAGTAACGAGGTCACCTGTTTTTTCCGCGGTATGCAACATAACTGGTAAAATCTCATCCCAACCGTATGAAAACACACTTGATACGGGGCTGCCGCTAAGAATTTGCTCCTTTGCAGAACGAGCTGCTCGAGAAAGCCAACGCGGCCGTTTTGCAAACTGGAGCGCGGACAAGGCCGTAACAAGTGGCATGCCTGCAGAAAGCAAAAGTGCCAGATGGCTCGATAAATCACGCGTTTTGGTTAAAAGAATCAGGGACCTGCCCGGCATATGTAAATACACTTTCTTTCTAACAAAATCAATCAACAATGAAAGACCAAATAACGTCAAGAATATGAATGTATAAAAAAATACAATCGGTACACTGTGAAGAACATGAATGATGACAGAAGTTCCCTCTGACACTTGATACCCAAGTTCTTCATACATATTCTGGAACATTGGCAATACTACATCAGCTACATAGATAAGAAGTAAAGAAGTCATGATAAGCAACATAAATGGGTAAGCGATAACCCGCAGAATTTGTACAGACCACTGTCTCCGCGCTCTGACATAAACTACATGCTTTTTTAATACAACTGATAACTTTCCAGACCGTTCTCCAGATTGGATTACACTCCAGAACAAAGCACTTATTTGGCCTTGCCAAGCTTCAGAAAGGGGCGCTCCAGATTCTAAAACACGGCCCGTTTCCATTAGAAATTTCTTTGCAAACCTTCGACGGCCAATCTGTAATAAATGCCGAACTCCCTCTAACAGTGGAACACCCGAATCAAGCAGTACTGATAAGTGATCTGATAATTCAATAATTACCGATTCCCGCCATGCTGCAGTGGCAAACTCATACAGCGAAGAAACTACTTTTAAAATTCCAAGTAGAGATTTTCTCATTGTCATCCAACATCTCTGGCCAGTTTACTTCCATTTGTCAGAAAAGGCGTTGATGCTGCACGGGCGCGGACTTCACTCCAAGGCAACTCTGAAGCTATAAGACTTGATAACGACATCGTCATAGGCTGACCATCGAACTGTGCAACTCTTCCGGCAACATATCCAGTACCTCTGCATGTAATGCAATCTGTTCCGCGGCAATTTAAACACTGAACTGGATATAAATGTTGATTAATCACTGCACACAGCACATCCCCTACAAGTGCCCGTGACAGTCCAAATTCCACTAGCCTTGCGGCGGCCCCAATGACGTCTTTTGCGTGTGTTGTGCTAAGTACCAACCTCCCTGTCATGGCTGCACGCAGCGCAACGCGCGCGGTTTGTTCATCTCGAATTTCGCCTATCATAATGGCATCTGGGTCCTGGCGCAGCAAGGAACGTAGCCCAGTATCAAAAGTAACCCCAATGCGCTCGCGAACTTCCATTTGCCGGCACTCACTGACCATCATTTCAACCGGATCTTCAATACTGATGACATGCCGACCGAACCTGGAAAGTTGCAGCATCATGGCATACAAAGTTGTAGTCTTCCCTGCTCCAGTTGGACCGGAAACTAGTATTAATCCTGTTTGACTTTCAAGAAGGTTCAAAACAAGTTTTGATTGCATTTCTGTCATGCCAAGGTCAGTAAATGACAGAGGCGCTTTCGCTCGAATCAAGAGCCTGAGAACAACTGCTTCACCATCTACTGTAGGCAAGCTGGCTACTCGAACATCACACTCTTCTTTATCAGACTCCCAATGAAACGAACCATCTTGAGGGATACGCGTCTCCGTAATATCCATGCGAGCGAGCGCTTTTATTCTTCTAACGATTGAGTCTCCATTTTGCTGTAAAGCAACATAATTCTGTAAAATACCATCCACTCGAAATTGGACAATTAAGTCATTTTCCTGAGCATGTATATGAACATCTGAAGCACCGGCCAAAAGTGCGTCATCCAAAATTCGTTGTAAAAGAACAGCAGTGGACAAGTCTTCCATTCCATCATCTCCTTTGCAGAGAGAATTCGTGGAAACCTTGGCCACTGCCTGTTTTCTCATCTTAAATTCCGCTATTTTATTGTAATTATTTACAAAAAAGGCACGTTTATAACGTGCCGATAATCATGTATGAAAAACATAAATATTCCATGAAGAATCCTGCCTAACCCAGATGAAATGCATGTTTGTCCACATAGAGAGCAAATCGTCCCGCTTTGACGGAATATGTCCTCCCGTCGGATGTGTATGAAAACTGGCAACTACATTGCCGGTTTTTTCCTTGACAAAGTAGGCAAACTGAATCACTTCGTTTGGATCTGCGCTGCACCAGTAAGGGTTCGATTCCCCACGGAAAGTATATAGCTGTAAACGGTCATTCATCTCAACAAAGAACCCGCATACTTCATTCGGAAATGCACGTTCTGCAATAACATTTCCCTCATACTTCAAAACTTCGTCGAACCAGATTGGAGGAGTGCACTTATTCCACAAAGTCAAACTCCATGTCTCCAATACGAATCGTATCTCCGTCCTTAGCTCCCTTTTTACGCAAAGCATCATCCACGCCTTGCGTCTTCAAAATACGTTGGAATCGTTTAACGGCGTCATACTGTCCAAAGTTCATACGGAGAACGAATTTTTCCAACTCTTCACTTACTACCACATAAACTTCATTATCTCTTTTAATTATAAACGGCTTTTTTTCTTCAAAGCGATATACTTTTCGTTCCTTACTAACTACTTCAGAATCCTCTGCAGCATCAAATTGCGGGATTTCCTTCGGCAACTCATCAAGCATTTGCATTATGGCATACAAAAGAGGTTCAAATCCTTGGTGTGTAAATCCTGATACAGGATAAATCGAAACATCTGGATATTCTTTTTTGAATGCATGCAAATTTTCATTTGCATCGGGCAGATCCATCTTGTTTGCCGCCACTATCCGCGGCCTATCCTTCAATCTCTCGTCATATGCTGCCAATTCTTCCTCAATTATCCGAAAATCTTCGACCGGATTTCGACCATCAACTGCAGCCATATCAATAACATGCACAAGAATCTTTGTTCTCTCGATATGACGTAAAAACTCATGTCCAAGCCCGTGTCCAGTATGAGCACCTTCAATCAGCCCTGGTAAATCTGCCATGACAAAATTCCGGCCATCAGCTAGTTGCACCACCCCAAGTTCAGGTGATAACGTTGTGAAATGGTAAGCACCAACTTTCGGCTTGGCAGCAGACACAGCTGACAACAGCGTCGATTTTCCGACACTTGGATAGCCTACTAAACCAACGTCTGCAAGAACCTTTAATTCAAGAGATATATTCCGTTCTTCTCCAGGTTCCCCTTTTTCGGACATATCAGGAGCCTTATTAACTTCTGTTGCGACGCGAGTGTTTCCTCTTCCACCTTGTCCACCTCTAGCAACAGTCAATCGTTGACCATGATGAACGAGGTCACCCAAAAAAGCACCTGAGTCCGCATCCCGAACGACGGTTCCAGGAGGCACTTTAACAAGTAAATCAGATGCATTTTTGCCATGTTGGTTTTTGGTTTTTCCGTTTTCACCACGATCCGCTTTAAAATGGCGCTGATAGCGAAAGTCTATAAGTGTCCTAAGCCCCTCATCGACAATAAGCACAACGTTCCCTCCATGGCCCCCATCACCACCAGCAGGACCGCCAAGAGGTACGAATTTTTCACGTCGATAAGAAACGATACCGTTTCCGCCATCTCCGCCTTTTATATATACGCGAGCTTGGTCAACAAACATTATGAAACCCCCTTTGCACTAGATTGTGAAGCGACTATGTATCAATACGATTAACCGTTAACATCACGTGGCAAAGACTTTTGCCATGACCGAGAACTACTGGAAGTTGTGATTCACTTGCTACTTTCACAATGATTTGAATGGAGATATCTTTCTCGTTTGAATTATGGATATACAGATCAAGCGGAGTCCAACCTCTATCTGATGCATCCTCTTCCAGCGAGAGAAGAGCCTGTTCTATCTCAGACACTATGTCTTCATTCCATACAATTATTTCGTCAATACTCCGCAAAATAACATGCGGACAATTCGAAGCAATCCAAACCAATCGCTCAGCAACGCCCTTACATCGAGTTTGCCACACTGTTAAAGATTGTAACCAAACTGCTGTCGCATCAACTATCCGAATAGCATCAGGCATCCGCCCAATTTGGATATACGCCCGTATTAATTGCAGTTGATTTAATATATCGTGACGGTGTTTACGAAAAAGTGAAACTGCGTTCGTTTGTGAAGTAACATCTTGTTTATCAAACATATGAAACCTCCAAAAAAGGGGCCTGGCATTCGCCAGGCCCAATAAATTGCCAGTTTCAAGAAACTATTTCAAAAGCAAAAACTTACGCTTCAACAGCCACTTTTTCAACAACTGGATATACACTAACGCGTTTCTTGTCTTGACCATAGCGTTCAAACTTCACTTGGCCTTCAATTTTAGCATACAAAGTATCGTCTTTACCAATGCCGACATTCGTGCCTGGGTGAATCTTCGTGCCGCGCTGGCGCACCAAAATGCTTCCTGCCGTTACAACTTGTCCGTCTGCGCGTTTCACGCCAAGACGTTTGGAAATACTGTCGCGGCCATTTCGAGTACTTGCTGCGCCTTTTTTGTGTGCAAATCTTTGCAGGTTTAACAGCAACATGATAAGCAACTCCCTTTCTAAATCTTCCATGCTTCATGATGTAACAAAACAGTCGTCGAAAATGGGCAACATGGCCATTTTCTACTTAGTGGTG
>JAKADF010000132.1 GCA_021820805.1 Bacillota bacterium | reverse complement strand
TGATTAAAGCACCTCACTACCAAAAAAAAACTGAAAACCAATTCTGTTCGCACAATCGTATTTAGTTCCTTTCGAATATTGCTTTTGAAAGTGGTGATTTGTTCATCTAAGTCTTAGCATGTTGCCTCCGTACAACATAGTCAAATCTAGTTTAACCGTTAGGTGGAGAGCAAAATGAAAAATGAAAAGCTCTATTCTTCCCAAAAGTTATCCGTAAAACAACCTGAATTCTACACAATAAAAGGGGCAAAGCCAGGTCCAGTTGTGATGATAACCGCCGGCGTTCATGGAACAGAAATCGCGGGGATAATGGCAGCCCGAAAGCTGATTAATACTCAGATTTCAAACGGTATGCTAATTATTGTGCCTATCGTCAATCAGGTTGCTTACAGACAACGCAAACGTGGAAACCCAGATATCAATCGAACTTTTCCGAGATATCCTGGAGACAAACCAAAGCACCCAATCGCGGATGGGATTCTTCAAATTGCAAAAAAATTCCATGTAACATGGTGCATAGATCTGCATGAGGCGAACGGGCTTTATAGGCTTGACCACACCAAACTTGGCCAAACCTTGATTGTGTATCCAGATGAAAAGATGCACCGAATTGCAAAACGGGTTACCGAAAAGGTAAATCAAAATATACAGGTAAGATTAAAAAAGTTTTGTGTTCGTCAAGGCAAGCTTCCTGGATCTTTGAGAACAGCCATGGGGAATGTACTTCACTTAAAAGCAATAACCGTGGAAACTTCAATGCAACAACCAAAGCGCCTTCGTGTGCAATATCAAACACAAATTGTTCAAGCACTCTTGCATGAAATCGGGATTATAACCTCAGTTCTTTAAGATCAGCAAATGCTGATATGATGCCTGATTAGGTTTATATTACGGTTTCGTGTATCATTTGTTTTGACCTGTTCTTATTTGCAAAAGGAGCATTGATTCCACATGGTTACTATTTTTGTAGATGCGGATGCTATGCCGCGGGATGCTTTGTCCGTAATTGACCGCGTTGGAGCAGAGTTCGATGCAGAAGTAATTACTGTAAGTTCAGTCAACCATCATTTCGACCGTCCAAATCATATTACGGTAGACCCTCATCCACAAGCAGCAGATATGGCAATCATCAGCATGTTAAAAAAAGGTACGAAAAGCGTTGTTGTAACCCAAGATTATGGACTTGCTTCACTGGCGCTCGGACAAGGTGCAAGGGCTATCTCTCCCCATGGTCTAATCTTCACAGAAATGAATATGGACCGTCTCCTTTTTGAACGAGACATCCATGCTCGCGAACGCAGGCAAACAGGTCGAAGCCGAGGTCCAAAACCAAGAACATCGAAGGACACAGAACGATTTGAGACAGCGCTCATGCGAATTCTAGAAGAATTTAATTCGTGATAAGCCGACCTTTTACAAATGTAAAAAGATTATATAGGCGCAAAAATATGTAAACCAACAAGAAATCTACTGGGGGAGAGAAACGATAATCGTTTACTTCTGCCCCCCAAAACCTCCCAGTGCCCCATTAAAAGTTCTTGCTTAATCCCAGACATCTGAAACAGGCTGAACAAAAGATTCGAGCGGGTTACCTGTTGTGTAATGAATTGCCCCAGTGTCAGTATACACTTCACAGAATTCCA
The DNA here is from genome assembly GCA_021820805.1 of Bacillota bacterium. Next base: position 6,490 of record JAKADF010000132.1, on the reverse strand, counting down.
CACCTGCATTAGCCAACTCTTCCATGAAATCGTTATAAGGTGTTTGATTTTCCTGATGACGGATAATGGCTTCTTGAACTGCTCTGCCATTGAATGGTTTTGCAATCTGATGACTTTTTGAATCTGAAGCTGGGGGCACAACACATGTTTCCTCATTCCCGACATATGTAGTTTCCTGATTGGATACCATGGTTCGATACCGCGAAACTCCTGCATCTTTTAACGCATGAAACGTCTTTTGGTATGCCCATCCTTCTCTTTTTGCCCGGCTCGCAATTTCAGTCACTTCATCTGGATTGAACAAATTTTAGCATCTCCTTTCCTGTATCTTATCTTCACCTTTCGGGCATTGAAGCATGTATGAGCATACCAAAAAGACTGCCGAACAGGTCGTTCGACAGCCACATAAACTAGAATTTTAGTTATGGATGCCATTCATTTTAAGAACTGCACTTATGAATGCTTTAACACCAATCGGCAACGCCTCTTCATCAACGGTAAAACGCGGGTGATGATGCGGTGCAGTAATGTCTTTCTCTTTGTTTCCTGCACCAATAAGAAAGAATGTGCCAGGTGCTTTTTGTTGGAAAGCAGAAAAGTCTTCTCCGCCCATTGACGGACTAGCTTCCTGAACGACCCCCGGGCCAAATGCCTCGAAGAGTGCCTCATTTAGTTTCTCTGTGACTTCGGCATCATTAATGACAGGTCGATACCCTTTCTCATATTGGAATTCATAATCTGCACCGTGTGCAGACGTGATGCCTTTGATGATTCGTTCCATCAGAAGAGGCACTTCATCGCGGAGCTCTGGTTTAAACGCACGAACTGTGCCAAGCATCTTTACGGTTCCCGGAATGATATTGTCTGCAGTTCCAGCAATGAACTGTGTGACTGTAAGTACGAGCGGATCGAGCGGATCAATATTTCTGGATACAACGTGCTGAAGGTTAGTCACTACCTGAGCTGCAACAGCAATACTGTCAATTGTTTGATTTGGGTGAGCAGCATGGCCGCCCTTTCCTTTCACTGTAATATAGAACGTATCTGGAGCAGCCATCATCGGGCCCGAACGAACAAACACTTTTCCGACTTCTTCCGGTGACCAGAGGTGAGCGCCGATTACAGCATCCACACTCTCCATAACGCCTGCTTGAACCATTTCCTCTGCACCGCCTGGAAAAACTTCTTCTCCGTGTTGGAACAGAAAACGTATTTCACCTTGAATTTGGTCTTTCATTGTAGACAAAATCTTTGCAGTGCCAAGGAGCATCGCAGTATGCCCGTCATGCCCGCATGCATGCATCACACCAGGATTTTTAGATGCAAAATCAAATGTGTTTTCTTCAGTAATTGGAAGTGCATCCATGTCCGCGCGAAGTGCAAGCACTGGCCCAGGCTTTACACCTAACAGCTTTGCAACAACACTCGTTTTTGTCGGTCTCGAAAGGGTAAGGCCACCGAATGAATCCAACGTGTCATATACAAATTGAGCCGTTTTTTCCTCATGAAATGATAGCTCAGGATTCATATGTAAATGGCGTCGCCAAAAAAGAATATCTTTCTTCACATCTTCCACAAGAGAATCAATATTCATGGTTAACACGTTTCATTTTCCCCCTAATCATAAGACAGGAATGGCCTCTGATAAACTGGCCATCCCAGAACAATACTTCCCATTTTAGTTTTTGTGAGATTGGTCAATCCAGATGTGAGAGAGCGGATCGTTCTCAAGATTTGGATTGATATAGTACCCATGCACCCATGGAGCAATTGCATAGTTATATTTTCCATAATAAAGCGGAACGAGTGTCGCATCTTGCATCGCTTGAACGGTTACCTTCTTATATAAGTCAAGCCGCTGTGCTTGATTCGTGTCTGTTGCAGCCTGATTTAACCACTGGTCAACTTGCTTATTTGAATACATTGTTGAGTTATCAAATGGCATTTCGCTTGAGTTTAGCAGTACATTTAAGAAATCAGACGCATCCGGATAATCCTGGTTCCAGTCAATCAGGAAGGAGGACTGGGCACCTTTCCCGTTCATGGTCAGGAATGAACTCCAGCTCATCGGCTCAACTTGCAAATCAATCCCTACGGCATGTAAGTCACTCTGAATTTGGCCCACAATTTTTGCTGTCGTCGGGTCGTTGCTTGAATAGAACTTCGCTTTAATCGGAAGCTTTAACCCAGACTCTTTCAGTAACTCTTTCGCTTTTTCTGGATTATACGAGTAATTAACATCAGTAGGCATGTCATTTACATGACCAATAACGTTTGGCGGCGTTGGTTGGTTTGCAACTGTGAATTGATTGTTTAACAGTTGCACGATGAATGGCTTGTTAATGGCATATTCAACAGCTTGCCGAACCTTCAAATTCGTAAACGGTTGCTGTTGTACATTAAGCCCAACATACCATATGGTTCCTGCCGGCGCCGTAATAACTTGGCTCTTTAGTTTCGGGTTGGACATAAACTGCGTATATGCTGATGAAGGAATTCCACGTGTATTGAAAGCCAAAAACGGCGTATTTCCCTGTTCGAAATTCATCGCGTCCACTTCTGTATTGTTGTTGTATGTAAGTGTAACTTGGTCTAGATATGGCAGTTGATTGCCATTTGCATCTTTCATGAAGTAATTCGGGTTTTTTGTAAGTACTGCTGTAGTGCCGTCAAAACTCTTCAGTTCAAATGCCCCGGTACCCATTGGCTGCGATGTGCCGTACTTGCTACTACCAACTTTTTTAATCCATGCCGGGTCTATTGCAACAAATGAGTGTTCCGCAAGAATTTCCAAAAAGTACGGCTCAGGTTTTGTGAGCTGGATTTTTAACGTATAATCGTCCGGCGCCGTAATGCCGCTGATGCTCTTTGCTTTACCCGTGTAATAAGCGTCAGAACCTTCTACAATCGGATCGAGCAAGGATTGAACTGGAGAACCAATGCTTTTTGTGAGGATCCGCTCAAATTCCGCAATATAGTTTTGCGCTGTAACTGGGTCCCCATTCCAAAACTTTACGTTTTTATTCAAGTATAATGTATAAGTTTTGCCGTCTGGCGATACATCCCATTTACTTGCTACATCACCGATGATTGTATTAGTCGAACCTTTGTAGGTAACAAGTGTGTCGTACATTTGCTGAATCAACTCATCAGACGTTAAATCCTCAGAAAGTGCTGGGTCTAATGTTTGTACATTTTGACTCAAATCGATTTTGATACTGCCGCCTTTGACAGGCGTGCTGTCTGACGATGCAGCTGGTTGTGTCGACGAACTATTTCCTTGCCCGGACCCATTTGTTGAGCCACAACCTGCAAGTAACAAACCAAGAGCACTAACTGAAGTAATGAGTGCAAAACCTTTTTTCCATGAATCTATCATTCTAGTGACCACCCTTACGTGTAATAAAACGCCATTGAATACATTACCTATTTCTTGAATAAATATTCATATGAATCTTATCATGGAAAATCTGTGAGTACAATGGGCATACAAAATAAAGGAAATATTCTAAATTCCGTAGGCTTGTTCGAATACATTCTGCGATTGAACCATATGATAAAAAACAGTTGGCTTTATGCGAATCTACTACAAGATACAACTAGGAGTGAGTTATGAGAATCGTTCAAGATGCGGTCATGATTACAGTTGGGTCGTACATTGTCGCTTTCGGAGTGAATGAATTTATCGTACCAGCCCATTTAATTACAAGCGGGCTCGCTGGAATTTGCGTATTGCTTTACAGTTTATTCCGCATTCCGATTGGCACACAATTTCTCATTCTAAATATTCCTCTTTTGATTTTAGGGTATACGAGCATTGGAAGACGCTTTACAGCATACACAATTCTAGCTGTTATTTTGCAATCTGTCTTTTTAAACGTGCTTCGCATTCCGCATCATCTCACAAATGATCCGCTTCTCGCAGCGATTTTTGGCGGTATTGCTGTTGGCTTCGGTTCGGGGCTTATTTTGCGTTTTGACGGATCCGCCGGCGGCTTTGATATTGTTTCTAGAGTGTTAGCACGATATGGGGGCATTGGTTTTGGTACAACCAACCTTATCATCAATGGGTTAATTGTTGTTGCTTCCGCGTTCGTCTTCAACATCGAGTCTGCTCTTTATACTCTCATTTCAATTTTTGTAACTTCAAAAACGTACGATACCGTCCTGCACCACATGGACAAAATTTCACTCGTTATCATTACAGATAAAGGCGAACAAATTGTAGACCTGTTAGGGAATTTCGTGAATACGGACGCAACCTTGATACATTCTTCACGCACTTCGAAAAGCCAAACAAAACAGATGGTCTATTTGGTTATCGTAAACGACCAACTAGAGGACGTTAGAGAAACGATACTCAAACTTGACAAAGACGCCGTGATATCGATTATTCCAACAAGAGAAGTAATTGGCGGGCATGTCCGCAGTTGGTAGAGTCAGTAAGGTGGATGGTAAAGCGTTGCGGCTTTATTTTCCTGGAAGTAAACCTTGCTTCTGTCTCCATTCCGAAAATAGGGACTGCCAATCTGACTCAAATACTGCACGCAGATTTGGACGTCGACGAACAGCGAGCGGATGATACGAAACGTACACCCTCGTTGAATCAAGCAACCATGAAGGCCTATGAAATTATGCATGCAAAGTTCTCGCTTAGCTTCCTTCTCATATGCCCTTTTCGGACGCCTGCGTACAACGAACGTTACATAAATGTCATCTTTAGAAAATCCCGTTTTTTGAATCACTTCTTGCAATGTTTGCCGAGTCCCGCACACAAATGTTTCTCCAGATGTCCTTTCTCGAAGCCCTGGATTATCTAGTAGAACCCAAATTGATGATTGCGGGTTTCCCTCTCCTCAAATGAGTCTCTCAGATTGGCTCGCAAGTTCACAATCGTCACACGGTATTTTATAACCCGGCCGCTTATCTCCAGGCCACAGTTCAAAATTTAAAAGACAACAAGACTCCATTTCAGATATTTCTGTTTTATCCATGCTATCCCTACATTCAAGTGATTTTGCAGTTAAGATATGCGAATATTGGTGTACCATACACAGCCAATCCACCGAGAATTAGCAATGGCAATCATGTTAGAATGAATCTAAGAATAATTAAACTTCCAACCGATTCAAAATACGACGGAGTTGGTATTGAATGATAAAACTAAGCATTCTTGATCAATCCCCAATTATCACTAGAAGTAACGCAAGAGAAGCCCTAAAGCAAACGATACAAGCAGCCAAGGCTGCTGACAGGCTTGGATTCACAAGGTTCTGGGTTTCAGAACATCATGATACATCAACACTCGCAGGCTCAACGCCTGAAGTATTAATATCAACTTTAGCTGCAAAAACAGAGCGGATCCGCATCGGTTCTGGCGGTGTAATGCTTCCTCATTATAGTGCTTACAAAGTAGCTGAGAACTTCCGAATGCTCGAAGCGCTCTATCCACATCGAATAGATCTTGGCATTGGGCGCGCACCCGGAGGAATGCCAAGAGCCACACGAGCTCTACAAGAAGGAAAGCAAAGGCCCGATTACATGCAGCAAGTTGAAGATTTAAAGGGATATCTTACAGATTCTCTGCCGGAAAACCACCGATTTTTTGGACTAACCGCAACACCTGTCATCGATTCGGTGCCAGATATGTGGCTTCTTGGTTCCAGCAACGGCAGTGCAACAGTTGCTGCACTAAAAGGAACAGCGTTTACTTTCGCACACTTTATTAATGCAGAAGGCGGAAGTATTGTTGTTCATGATTATAAACAAATGTTCCGGCCTTCAAGTCTATACGCCAAACCCATTGCAACAGTCGCTATCTTTGTCGTCTGCAGTGAGACAGATGAGGAAGCAGACAGGCTCGCTAAAAGCCTTGACCTCAGACTGCTTATGATAGCAAATGGACAAAGGACATCTGAATCACCAACAGTCGAAATGGCCGAGTCCTACCCATATACTTTGTATGAATTAGAGTTTGTACGAGAAAACCGAAACAGAATGATTGTCGGAAGTCCCGAATCCGTAAAATCCCAAATCGAGACATTAGCAAAATTATATGACACAGACGAGGTCATGTGTGTCGTAAATCTTCCTGATTATGAAAGCCGGATTCGGTCATTGGAATTGCTTTCAAAAGCATTCAACCTTGCACATATGGGAGTGAGCATAAATGAAAAATGAAGAACTAAAACAAAAATTGACTCCACTTCAGTATGAAGTTACGCAACACAATGCAACAGAACCTCCATTTTTAAATGAGTACTGGAACAATGAGCGTGAGGGAATTTATGTTGACATTGTATCTGGAGAACCACTCTTTTCCTCACTGAACAAGTTTCAATCCTCGTGCGGATGGCCAAGTTTTACTAAGCCCCTGCAGGAAGAAGAAAATGAAGAGAAAATGGACAAAAGCCACGGTATGATCCGCACAGAAGTCCGCAGCCGTACAGCCGATTCTCATTTAGGTCACGTATTCAATGACGGGCCGCGT
>JAKADF010000131.1 GCA_021820805.1 Bacillota bacterium | reverse complement strand
TCAAGAGGACGCATCTCATATGCACCCTATTTGGGAGACGCTATTGGCGGGCTTGCAGTGCAAGGTTTTTTAACGCATACCGTCATGGATAATGCACTGTTATTAGATGTCGTGCGCGGATTTGTACCTGGAGATCCATATACAGCAGGAGAACCGAAAAGGTCATATACGGAAGACGTAAAATTTGCAAACCAGCGTCTCCGCATTGGGTGGACAGTGACACCGTCATTTATGGTTAAGGTGCATCCAACTTGTGTACGTGCAGTAGAGGAAATGGTTCATCTCTTGACGAGCCTTGGCCACGATGTTGAGCCTTGTACACCTCCTGGTTGGCAAGACCCTGAATTATGGCCTTTATTTATGAATATTTGGTCCGCAGGCATCAGCTGGGGTATGCAACTTGATGTTTTACAAGGATTAAATCCACAGGACGCAGAATCCCACAATCAGGCATTGTGGCAACAAGGGCTTCGATTATCAGCAGCGGATTATCTTGTTACGGTTACAAAACTCCAACAATATGCCAGGCGCATTATGGCCGTCTACGACGTGTATGATGTTCTCTTAACACCTACACTTGCCGAGCCGCCTGTACGCATTGGAGAAATGGCCAAATTTGCGAATGGAGATGCGGACAAGCTGATGGAACGTGGCGGTCAGTTTAATCCATTTAATCCGATTGCAAACATGACGGGGCAACCAGCAATGCAGGTTCCGATGCTATGGGCCAATGGGTTGCCAATTGGCGTTCAATTTATCGGAAGACAGTATGACGAATCTACACTGTTTCAACTCGGGGCACAAATTGAGGAAGCACGTCCTTTTGCAGACAAACGCCCCCATGTCAGTTAGAAACTGGTATAGGGGCGTTTCTTAAGAATGAACTCGGGGAATTTTCCTCTGCTTAGCCTCCGTAATACATGCCAGTCTCAGATAGTCCTAGCGGCTTGCCACTCCGATGGACGCCTGCACCGATAACTTCACCGATGAAAATAGTATGATCTCCCTTAGTGTTCTTATCAACGACTTTACATTCGAACCACGACAGCGCATCTTCAAGTATTGGGCAGCCTGTTTCTTCACCAAGCGAAAATGGCGTGTCACCAAACTTGTTGCCGACTCTGCTTTGCGGTTTGAAGAATGTGATTGCCAAATCCTTTTGGCCAGACTCGAGGACACTCACGCTAAAGACTTTACTAGTATCAATCCACTCTTCCGTTGTTGTCCCAGCCTTGGTAGCGAGGACTACGAGCGGGGGAGCAAATGAAGTTTGAGTCATCCAGTTTACAGTTGATGCGCTGACTTCTTCATTGTTTTTAACTCCCACCACATATAAGCCGTATGTAATGCCGCGCAATGCAGTTTTCTTTGCTTGTTCGTCCATATCGTTCCATTCTCTCCTTTGCAGTTTAGAGTATCGACAATTCAAGCATATCAAAAAAACTTGATTTTACACATCGAATTAAATGAAAACTAAGTATAAATATTGAAATAAAAAGATAACAAAAATAGCCGCCGACTTTTTACGTCGACGGCCGTTGAAGAATTATTTAATCGGTAACAGCACCAATAGAAGCAGATGACACAAGCTTTGCGTATTTTGCGAGTACACCTCTCTTGTGACGAAGTGGAGGTTCAGTCCAATTTGCTTTTCTATCTGCAAGTTCAACGTCTGTAACAGCGAAAGAGAGTTCTTGTTTATCCGAGTCAATCGTTACAAGGTCCCCAGTTTTAAGGAACGCAATCGGCCCGCCGACTTGTGCTTCAGGAGCAACGTGTCCAACCACAAGACCGTGAGAACCGCCAGAGAAACGTCCGTCAGTAATTAAACCGACCTTTTCTCCTAAATCTTTACCAATTAAGATTGCGGTAATAGAGAGCATTTCTGGCATCCCTGGGCCGCCTTTAGGACCGACGTAGCGGATAACAATTACATCTCCAGGCTCAACCTTGTCATTTAATACAGCATCCGTTGCTTCTTGTTCGGAATCGAACACTTTTGCTGGTCCTGTAATTTTTGTAACTTTTAGGCCAGACATTTTTGCAACAGCGCCGTCCGGTGCCAGGTTTCCTCTGAGGATGATTAAAGGACCCGTCTCTCGGAGCGGCTGTGAAAGCGGTTGGATGATGTTTTGGTCTTCTTTAAGCGGCGTTACCTCTGCAAGATTTTCAGCGAGGGTCTTACCCGTTACCGTCAAACAATCTCCATGGAGATATCCTGCTTCAAGAAGGACCTTCATGACTCCTTGCACACCGCCGATTTTGTAGAGATCTTCCATTACAAATTTGCCGCTTGGCTTCAAATCGCCAAGGTGGGGCGTGGATTTTTGAATTCTATCGAAGTCATCGAGAGATAGTTCGACGTCTACACTATGAGCAATTGCAAGAAGATGCAAGATTGCATTTGTAGAACCGCCAAGTGCCATAACAACTGTAATGGCGTTTTCAAAAGCTTCCCGTGTCATGATATCACGTGGATAAATTCCTTTTTTCAGCAGATTTATAATTGCTTCACCTGCTTGTACACAGTCATCAATTTTATTTCGTGATACAGCTGGATTTGAGGCACTTCCCGGAAGACTCATGCCAAGAGCTTCAATCGCAGAGGCCATTGTGTTTGCTGTGTACATTCCGCCGCAGGAACCAGGACCAGGGCATGCGTGGCATTCAATTTGATGCAATTCTTCCCGGTCGATTAAACCATTGTTGTATTTCCCGACGGCTTCAAACGCGGAAACGATATCAATCGGCTGGCCCTTCCACATCCCAGGTTGAATTGTGCCGCCGTATACAAACACTGCAGGCAAGTTCAATCTGCCTATTGCAATCATGCAGCCAGGCATATTTTTGTCGCATCCTCCAATTGCGAGGACGCCGTCCATCCGTTCTGCTCCAACCACTGTTTCAATCGAGTCAGCAATAACTTCACGGCTTGGAAGTGAATAACTCATCCCGGGAGTCCCCATCGAAATTCCGTCAGATACTGTAATCGTATTAAAGAGGATGGGAACACCGCCAGCTTCTCTTATGCCAATCTTAGCTTGTTGGGCCAAATCGCCAATATGAATGTTGCAAGGCGTAACTTCACTCCAGGTACTGGCAACGCCAATCCAGGGTTTCTTAAAATCTTCATCTTTAAAACCAACTGCGCGAAGCATAGCGCGGTTTGGTGCACGGTTCACGCCTTCGCTAATCTCAATGCTGCGTATCCGCAAATCTTTTTCTGATGTCAAATCTGGCATCTGTAGTTCCCACCTTTCAGAGTCTATTTTAAACGCCCAGAACGAAAAATGCCTATATAGTTATAAAATTCGGAAATAGTAGAAATATAAAATGTCACAAATTGTTCACAAGCCTATCCTGAAAACGCTTGCATTGGGATTGCTGAAATTAAACTGAGCATATTGATGAGCTTGGAATTGACTATCAACTTTTAATGGTGTATAAACATAACAAAATCGATTAGGGAACAGTACGTGATGATGAAGAATGTTACTCGCAAAACCTGTCAAGAGAGCGGTGATTGGTGGGAATCCGCCAGGGAGCGAGTAATACCCGACTTCTGAACGGTTTGTGATAAACGAAACGGCAGCCGACCGTTATCCGGCGTAAAGTGCGCATTGATTGGTTTGGTGCGAACGAGGGTGGTACCGCGAAAAGCTCTTTCGTCCTTCGAGAGGATGAAAGTGCTTTTTTATTTGTTTTTGGCTTTTAAGCGCAATAAGGAGTGATGAAATGGCTGCAAGTCGAATTGTCATTAAAGTAGGTTCAAGCAGTCTCACAGACGAATCCGGATGTCTGTCGGAAAAAAAGTTGTCAAATCTTACGAAACAGATTTCCTATATTCAGACATTTTGCAACGCACAAGTCGTTTTGGTTTCATCTGGGGCCATTGCATGCGGCAGGAATAAGCTTGGTTGGCTAAAAAGGGATATCACGCTTGCAGAAAAACAAGCTGCTGCTGCGGTTGGGCAAGGGGTTCTTATGAATATGTATGAAGAGATGTTTGCGAAAGAAGGAATTGTAATTGCACAAGTGCTGCTTACAAAAGCAGATGTACAAGACAGCTTGCATATCCGAAACATAGAGCGGACCATGAACACTCTGCTTAGTCATAGCGTTATTCCGATAGTGAATGAAAATGATACGGTTGCGGTAGATGAAATCCGCTTTGGAGACAATGATACTCTGTCTAGTTTGGTAGCGAGGCTTATCCTTGCACATAAGCTGATTCTCTTGACAGATATTGATGGTTTGTACACAGCAAACCCGCGGCAAAACGGTGATGCAAAACGGATTGATGAAGTATTTGAAATCACGCGTTCTATGGAAAAAAACGCGTCATCTGCTACAAGCAGCGTCGGTACCGGCGGCATGAAAACAAAACTCCATGCTGCAAAGCTCGCAGTTGAACAAGGAACCGATGTAGTTATCGCATCAAGTTCGGAACCAAATGTAATTCCTCGAATTCTTTCTGGAGAGCGGATAGGAACTTTGTTTCACTCAAAAAGACCAGAAAAAGCAGTTATTCAAGCTGTCGAATGATAAGTCGGGAGGAAAACTTATGAATACACAAACATGGGAGGAAGAAGTTTTCGCGCAATTAAATGATGCGAAAAAGGCATCTTTACAGCTCGCACTTGCTTCTTCACAGCAAAAGAATGAAGCACTCAGGCAAATGGCTGAAATGCTGTGGCAAAATAAGGACTATATCTTAACTGAAAACGAAAAAGATATTACAAAGGCATTAAAAACATTGGAACAGGTGAAAATTGACAGATTGCGTTTAACCGAAGATCGGATACTTAGTATGGTTGAAGGTCTAAATCAAATTGCTTTGTTAGATGATCCAATCGGTGAAATCTGTGAACGTGTGCAAAGACCGAATACACTCGTGATTGAGAAAGTACGCGTCCCAATGGGTGTCATTGCAATCATTTATGAATCAAGACCGAATGTAACGGCGGACGCTGCAGGACTTGCGCTGAAAACAGGAAATGCCGTAGTACTAAGGGGCGGAAAGGAAGCTTTTTGTTCTAACCAAGCTATCGTCAAGTCTCTGCAGGCTGGCCTAAAGCGGGCTGGGTTAAATCCAAATTGCCTGCAATTTATATCTTCCACTAACAGAGAAACAGTGGATTATTTAATTCGAGCGCGCGGTTTGGTTGATCTCGCTATACCCCGCGGTGGAGCCTCACTTATCAATCATGTAATTGAAACCGCACTTGTGCCGGTTATTGAGACGGGGGTTGGCAATTGTCATGTGTATGTAGACCGCAGTGCGAACTATGAAATGGCAACCAGCATCGTTGTAAACGCTAAGACACAGCGTCCATCCGTATGCAATGCGGCTGAAACACTCCTTGTCCATCGGGATTTGGCTATGGATTGGCTGCCTGAATGTGTCTCACAATTGCAAAAACAAGGCGTCGAAATTCGAGCATGTAAAAATTCATACCCCATTCTTCTAGATTCTTGTAAAAATGAAGCTGGAATCATTCCTGCAGAGGCCAGCGATTTCTCAACAGAGTTTTTGAATTTAACTCTTGCAGTTAAACTGGTTGACTCAGTTGATGATGCTATTGCCCATATATCAGAGTATGGAACGAAGCATTCTGAAGCAATTATTACGGAAGATAAGAAAAACGCAGACAGATTCTTGGCGTCTGTTGATGCTTCCGTGGTGTATCATAATGCATCAACAAGATTTACAGACGGGTTTGAATTTGGATATGGTGCGGAGATTGGGATTTCGACCCAAAAACTTCATGCGCGTGGTCCGATGGGACTTTCCGAACTCACTAGTTACAAATATGTGGTTCATGGTAACGGACAAATTCGTGTATAAACGAAGCTGACAACAGGAGGATACCTAAATGTATGAAAACCAAGCACGGCTTCTTATAACATGTCCAGACAGACCTGGAATCGTCTCAGCGGTAGGCCGCTTTCTATATGAACACCAAGCAAACATTTTAGAGTCTAATCAATTTTCAACGCATGATGAAGAAAAACTGTTTTTTATGCGGGTTGAGTTTGAATGTCTTAGCGATACAGTGCAAAAGGAAGAACTTACGCAAGCATTCGCAAAAATAGCTTCTGAATTTCAAATGAACTGGCGTATTGAGCTCACGAATAAACGTAAACGGGTCGCAATTTTTGTATCTAAAGAAGATCATTGTTTACGTGAACTGTTGTGGGAGTGGCAAACCGGGCATCTATTTGCAGATATCTCGATGGTCATCAGCAATCACGATGATGCAAGGACATTAGTAGAATCTTTTTCTATCCCATATCACCATATTCCGGTCAGCCGGGATACAAAGAGCTTTGCAGAAAAAGAAGCACTGAGTATCCTGGAAGGGAATACAGACGTTATTGTATTGGCACGCTATATGCAGATTCTTTCACCCGAGTTTTTGAGCCATTATTCACACCGTATTATCAATATTCATCACTCATTTTTACCTGCATTCATAGGCCGGAATCCGTACCAGAGAGCATACGACAGAGGCGTTAAACTCATTGGTGCGACAGCACACTATGTAACTGAGGATTTGGATGAAGGACCAATTATTGAGCAGCAAGTAGAACGTGTAGATCATCGTTATGATGCAGATGCACTAAAGGATATCGGAAGGCTTGTTGAGCGGTCTGCACTTCTTCGAGCTGTAAAATGGCATTTGGAGGACCGTATTCTGGTGCATGGGAATAAGACGATTGTCTTTTCTTGATATTAAATTCGACATTTTTCAACAAAATATTTTGTATCTAACTTGCTGGTGGTATGATACAAATGATATAGATTCATAAAATCTTCGTATTTTCTTCAGAAAACATGTATCTAAAGGTTGGGAGGCGAACTCGTTGATTCGGGATCGTCAAAAAAAGAGTTCCGGCTTTTCTCCGTATATTACCTTTAATCGATCCGAATGGAGTTTGTTGCGTGCCCAAACACCGCTTCCTCTGTCTGAAGAAGAACTTATTGCACTCAGAGGTCTCAACGAGCGTGTCTCATTGTCAGAGGTCGAGGATATTTATTTACCTCTATCCCGACTATTAAACTTGTATGTGGATGCGACACAGAAATTGTATAATGCGTCCAATGCATTTCTCGGAAACCATGCAGAAAAGGTTCCATATATTATTGGGATTGCGGGAAGTGTTGCGGTTGGAAAAAGCACAACCGCACGTATCATCCAGACGCTTCTTTCCCGCTGGGAAAATCACCCGAAGGTAGATCTCGTCACGACGGACGGGTTCCTGTATCCAAACCGCATTTTAGAGAAAAAAGGCTTGATGAAACGAAAAGGATTCCCAGAGAGTTACGATGTAAGGCGTTTAATTCGATTTATGGCAGATGTTAAGTCTGGTAAGCCAAAGGTTATTGCACCTCTTTATTCCCATCTTGTGTATGATGTGCTTGATGATGAGTATGTAGAAATTAAAAATCCAGATATCATTATAATTGAAGGTTTAAATGTTCTTCAGACAAACAGGGGAGGTACAGAGGATTTAAAACAAGCTGCCCAATTGTTTGTATCGGATTTCTTCGATTTTTCTATTTATGTGGATGCAGATGTAGAACATATTCGCCGCTGGTATGTAGAACGATTTCAAACCCTTCGTGCCACCGCATTTCGTGATACTGACTCTTATTTTCACCGCTATGCGACTTTAACCGATAATCAGGCTGTTGCAATTGCAAATGGTCTGTGGGAGGAAATCAATGCGGTAAATTTACAGGAAAATATATCACCGACAAGAGGCCGTGCACAGTTGATTCTCCACAAAGGTATAGATCATGCAGTACAATGGGTAAAATTACGTAAAATATAGGACACAGCCGGAGGAATTTACGGGGGCAGCTTGTTTAGGTATTGTCCCCGCCTCTTGCAACTTGGAAAGACTCGAATTACAATAAAACCATCAAAATATTTTTTTGGAGTTCGTGGGACATAAAATATAGTACAGGGACATCACGAGTCCCACAAGAGGATGCTATGAATCAGCTAAATGTAAATGCGATTAAGCGCGTCGTCCCGGAAATGATGGAACTTCTAAAAGATCGTGTCCGTATCATGCAAAGGATTATGCTTAGGCAGCCAATTGGCCGCAGAGCACTTGCAGGGGAGTTGATGCT
>JAKADF010000130.1 GCA_021820805.1 Bacillota bacterium | reverse complement strand
GAAGGCTCGTCAGATTGTGATGTTTTTTATCCGGAAAAATTTGCGCAAGGCGATGAAGCGGAACTTGGTATCTCTTTGCTACAAAGTACTGTTTCAGAGCTTATATCTGAAATTTTCCACGTATACCGCGGAATCGTCGGTATTCTCTCTCTTGGTGCCATGGTTCGGCTCGTTGCGTCCCTTCTCGTTGACAAGAAAACGGATCCAGCCATTGTTGTTGTCGATGATAGAGCCGAGCATGTCATTTCTGTACTTTCCGGGCACCTGGGAGGTGCTAACCGATTAGCCTGTGAAATCGCAGAAATACTTGATGCAAAACCGATTATCACAACTGCTTCTGATGTTTCACAAACCATTGTGGTAGACCTTCTTGGCCGTGAATTTGGTTTTACAATTGAAAACTTTGATCAGGTAAAAAAGGCTAGTGCAGCAGTTGTTAATGGAGAAATCGTTCATATTGTCCAGGAATCCGGAGAGCGGGGATGGTGGCCAGGCAATAATCCGCTTCCTGTAAATATCCGTCTATTTCACAGCATGCGGGAAGCATTTTTGCAGCCATCTTCAGCAGCACTCGTCGTAACACATCGATTATTGTCCGAACAGGAAAGTTGTACGCTTGGTGAATGTTGTGTATTGTATCGTCCAAAGGTACTTGTCGTCGGCATTGGCTGTAACCGGGGGACATTCGCCGATGAAATTGAGCAAGCGATTGTGGATGTCTTCTTGCAAGCGCGGTTGTCAATGAAAAGTATCCGGAATTTAGCAACCATTGATATTAAGCAAGATGAACTGGGCTTGCTTGAAGTGTGCAGTCGTCAAGGTTGGCAGCTTAAGACGTTTACTGCAAATGAACTTAATACAGTTAAACTTTCAAACCCGTCAGATATGGTCTACAGGTATGTCGGGGCATATGGAGTTAGTGAGCCAGCGGCAAGGTTATCATCTGGAGCTGAATCCGCCTTGATTGAAAAAGTAAAGCATGGAAATGTGACTGTTTCAGTATGTCTGGTAAATGACGATCTTGAAAAGAGGAATGGATAGATGAAGCGGCCGAGAATTGTGATATCGGGAACGAGCAGCGGAGCCGGAAAAACAACAGTTTCTATCGGGTTAATGGCTGCATTTACAAGGCTTGGCAAGGTGGTTCAGGGGTACAAAATTGGACCGAATTATATTGACCCGGGCCGTCATACAGTTGCAACCGGCCGTGTTTCACGCAATCTTGACAGTTGAATGCTTGGCGATGACGAGGCTCCGTACTTGGGGGCAAGTCGTGTCAGAGAAGTATTTTACAAGAGCAGTGCCGCTGCTATTGTATTTGGCTTTCAGAGATTTGCGCCTTCTATCCAGATTGCAGGGGCTTTATATCAACTTGCGCAAAGTATCATAATGAACGCTTGAATTGAGAATGAGGATTGATGAGGGATGTGTGGTATTTGGATGACCGGGTTACGCCCTATTATGGGTTGTTTTTAAATCTCGTCGACAAACCTTGTATTGTCGTAGGTGGCGGCAACGTTGCAGAACGAAAAATAAAAATGTTAATTGAATCTATGGCATACGTGATTGTTGTTAGTCCTAAGGTAAGTCAACAAATTGAGGACTGGGTACGTAATGGGCTTGTTCAACACATCCGGAGAGAATATAGAAGAGGCGACATCCGTTATGCACTTCTTGTATTTGCAGCAACGAATTATCGAGAGGTAAACCAATGTGTTTATGAGGAAGCAAGTAAACTCGGAAAGTTTGTGAATGTTGCTGACAGCCCGGAAAGTTGCTCGTTTATTGTTCCAGCAATTTGTAAGCACAAAAATTTACAAATTGCTATTACCACTTCCGGAAAGGACCCGGCATTGGCCAAAAAGCTGAGAATACAGATGGAAAAAGATATTCGAAACGGGACAAGCACTTTTTTTAGTGAGATATCCGAGTTAGATGAACGGAGTTAATCAAGATGGCGAAAAGTATCATGTTTGTCGGAACATCTTCCGATTCAGGAAAGAGTACCCTGTGTACGGCAATCTGCCGGATTTTACATCAGGATGGGTACATGGTTGCACCATTCAAATCGCAGAATATGTCACTGAACTCTGCTGCAACGCCGTCAGGCCGTGAGATAGGCAGAGCACAGGCAGTTCAGGCAGAGGCCTGCGGGATTCTACCAAATGAGCATATGAACCCAATTCTTTTGAAACCAACCAGCCATACTTCATCGCAAGTGATTGTCCAAGGACGCGTATATGATACACGTTCTGCACGTGAATACTTTCTAGATAGCAAGGAGGATATTTGGAAACTGGCTGTAGAGAGCTTCCAGTTTTTGAACGAAAGATACGATATTGTGGTCATTGAAGGTGCGGGTAGTCCGGTTGAGATGAACCTGAAGCCGAGGGAGATTGTCAATATGCGTGTCGCAAATATGGCGGATGCCACTGTGATTCTCGTTGCGGACATCGAGCGTGGCGGTGTATTTGCATCCATTGTTGGCACTTTACAGTTATTATCACCCTTAGAACGTGCACGTGTGAAGGGTATTGTGATTAACAAGTTTCGTGGAGATGCGTCCCTATTTGACGAGGGAAAAAGGTGGATTGAAGAATATACAGGTGTCCCGATTCTCGGCATTCTACCATATATTCAAAATTTGAACATTGATGAAGAAGATTCGCTTGGTATCGATTCACACCGGTATCAGAGGACATTGGCCAATGAACGTAGTGAAGCAGCGAATCTTCGGATCGCAATTGTGCAGCTTCCCCATATTTCTAATTTTACAGATTTCGATCCGCTATTTCTTGAGCCTAGTGTACAGGCCTATTTCTGTCAGAGTCCGGAAGTGTTAGCTGATGCTCATGCCGTGATTTTACCTGGTACAAAGAATACGATTCATGACTTGAACTGGCTAAAAGAAACCGGGATAGCTCAAGCACTTGTAGAAATGGAATCCGGTAACACGTTCCTGTTCGGAATTTGTGGCGGGTATCAAATGCTTGGCAAGAAGATCTACGACCCGAAACAGTTTGAATCCACTGTTACTGAATGTGATGGTCTAGGTGTGTTTGATGCAACCACAACCCTTCAAGGTGAAAAACGAACGGTTTTGGTAAAAGGCAAGTTGGTGAATGATTTTTCCGAGACGGAAATTGAAGGTTACGAAATTCATATGGGCGTTACGGTTCACCATGGCATGCAAAGTTCCTTTGCACAGATTTGCGAATGGGGGGCAACCCATTTTACGGAGGAAGGCCATACGTCCCAGAATGGGAGACATATTGGGACTTATCTACATGGGATTCTACATAACAACCAGTTTCGAACCATGTGGTTAAACCGAATTCGTGCTGCAAACGGAATGCCAATTGTAAAAGAATCAATTTCGATAGAAGAGATTCGTACAAAGGCATATGACCGCCTAGCAGAGATAACGCGCGAGCATTTGGATATAAACAGTTTGTATCGCATGTTGAAACTGACTTGATTCAGGAACTTAACTTAGAGCGGATCTGCCATGCTCAATTAAGCTTGACCAAAATGATGAGAATCAGGTCCTCCTTAATAAGGAGAATTATTTTAAAAAACTGGACGGTATGAGAATTATGTTTATGCGCCATAGGAAATCCACTGGTTTCAACTAATACGAATGGGGATTATACTCAGCTATTTGAGGATAGTTGTTCGGGAGTTTTGTTAGTTCAATGAAAATGAAAGAAGGGAGACATATTATGCGAATATATACGCGCGGCGGTGATAAAGGCAAAACGATGTTGATAGGCAAAGAGCGTAGGTACAAAGATGACACCCGAGTCGAGGCCTATGGGACCGTTGATGAGGCAGGAGCGTTTATTGGTGTGGCAATTAGCTTCCTCGCGCCTGAAAGTGAGGCGGATATCATTAAGATATTACTGCAGGTTCAACAAACATTGTGGGATGTAGGTGCTGATTTGGCTGCAGTTCCCGAGGCAGAACATAGCTTCCGAACGGATGAAAACGCTGCAGCCAAGCTAGAACCAATCATTGATGAATATAAGGTGCAGGCGCCGAATACAAAAAAGTTTGTTTTACGTGGCGGAACGCCGGCTGCTGCCTTGCTTCACCTGTCGTGTACGGTTGTCAGACGTGCGGAAAGACGTGTTGTAACTTTGATGCAGGAAGAAGAAATTTACCCACCAACACTCAAGTATTTGAATCGCTTGTCTGACTTGCTGTTTGTATTAGCCCGTGCAGTAAATGCAAGAACTATGTGCCAAGAAATTCAGTATGTTCATAGCCCTGACGTCTTCCGTGACGCAAGGAAACTTTGATTTAATCAAGCAATATGTAAAGTGGCATAGTTCGATTCTTATAGGCTTCTTGTTAATGAAAGGAGGTATTTTTTATGTATGATGGCATCCGCAGTCTAGCGAAAAACAACCGGATTATAAAATTCTTGATGCATGGAGAAGAGGCTTCATTTCAACTAAATGAAGATGGAGACTGGATATTT
Organism: Bacillota bacterium; assembly: GCA_021820805.1. The sequence continues at coordinate 3,741 of JAKADF010000130.1, read as the reverse complement.
ACTATTGGAGAAGATGATATTATTTGTTATGCGCCTGACATCGAATCTGCAATCGAGTGCCTGATGGATGAATGTGATGAAGACGAACTGGAGATCTTGGGCATGATTTCAGTTTAACTTAGATCACCAGAAGTCCCCCCCTTAAGGCGTAGCCGGAGGGAGGGGATGAATTGCACTTTTACGGCTTTTAATTCGCTCTGAAAATAAAATAACCAGTCTACCACCGTATCGACCAACAAAGTTCCGATGCCTTCCATGTAACCAAACAAACCAAGGACATGGCTTGTTAAGCCACTTACACACTCACTCAAAAAAGGGAGCTAATGCTTTATGCACTAACTCCTAAACGAGGACTTCAAAGAATATTACTTCACGGTTACATTGCCCTGCCTGCTAACCTCTGCATTTCCAACAGTTACAGTGTAAGTACCTTGCTTTTCAAAGGTAGTCGAAAATGAGAACTTACCTTCAGAGTCAGTTGAGATAGTCTTGTTGTTTGCATTTGGAAGCCCCGAAACACTTAATTGCACATTTGGTCCACCCAGACCACCAACCAATCGATATTCACCGGAAATGGTGACACTTTGACCTACATTTACTGTACTTGGTAAAACAGTCATCAGTATTGTATTAACATCTTGTGGTGATGCCATGCTCCATGTCGTGTTTTGCCAATTGACACCCATTAGTAATCTTTTTTGAAGGAATATGTTTGCATAGTAAATTGGTACGTACGTGGTTGGAATTGTAGTAAAAGGTGCATATGCCACAAGTTTTGGTGCCTTAACGAAGTTATTTTGAATACCATCAATAGAGAACTGCATTTGACCAGTTGGCGGCGTTCCAGTCTGAGGTGCTCCACTTATATTTACATCCCACCCACGCGGGATTGATGTTACATCTAATGTATTGCCATTCCAAGCTGTATAAGCGCCCTCTATTTTTAACGCTTGTTGTAAGTACCACAACGGAATCCAACTTGTTTGCTTTGCTGACCATGGGTCAATGGCTACGATATGCTGAGGAGCAGATGCTTGTTCTCCTGCAACTTCAATCGTAGTTGGGGCGTATTTGAACGATGTCTCGGCGTGTGCAACAACAGGCATCAGCAGTTGTGCAGAAACTGTACCTGCTGCCACAATTCCTATCAGAACGGATTTGTGTTTCACTGTTATCGTCCCTTTCAAAATATCTTAATCAGTCCTATACGTTTTGTCTTGTTCACCGTAGACGAAGTCATCAAGCCAAAAGTTATATGTTGGATTGTGATATTTGTTGGATGATTACCTTGTTGTACATTTCTGTAAACGTATAAAAATACTCTAACATGGGCTGAACTACAATTTCACTGGTAAACCTTGTGTTACTGATGAACTCCTCAAAGAGAATCAGCTTAACCTGTGAATGACTAAATACCTTGAAATAATTCCTTATCTGGTTTGAATACAATCCCAATTCTTTATAAAACCATATATCGATTCAAAATCAGACTGCTTTCGTATCTCTTCAAGATCTAGAACTTGTTCAAAGGTTTTCGATTGGAAGCTAAAAGCACACCGGGGAGAAAGGCATTATCAACGGCAACAAAAGCAGAAACCAGAAATGCATAAAGAAATGGATATTCATATGTGCACTTCGGTTAAACTCTTCACATTTCAATATTGTTTCGACATTTGAAATGTATAATTCACGACTGAAGGAGTGATGAACGATTTCTAAAAAACCGAATTTCTTTATCGTAGGTGCGGCAAAATCTGGTACAAGTTCACTTTTTCATTACCTTGAACTTCATCCAGATATTTTTATGAGCCCTATTAAAGAACCTCATTATTTCTGTAGCGATTACTTCCCAGAACATTTTACTGGTCCAGGTGATGAAGGATTTAGCGAGAATCGGATCCGAACCATGGATGACTATATGAAGTTGTTTGAACAAGGAAGTCAAGCCCTTATTCGCGGAGAAGGTTCCGTGTACTATTTATACTTTCCGGATATCGCTAAGCGAATCTTTAAATTTAATCCTGAGTCGAAAATCGTCCTTATTTTACGTAATCCTGTTGATCGGGCATTTTCTGCATATATGCATACTCTGCGAGATGGACGCGAAACATTAACCTTTGAAGAAGCCCTTGAAGAAGAGCATGCACGAAGAGAAAAAGGCTATCAACCTTTATGGTGGTATCGGAAGCTTGGACTATATAGTGCTCAGGTGGAAAGGTATTTGGAAGTCTTTCCGAGTGAACAGCGAAAAATTTTCTTGTTTGAGGACTTACGTAATACACCAAAAGTCGTGAAAGAAACACTAGAATTTTTAGGACTAAACACAAATGTATATATTGATACATCTATCAAACACAATATATCCGGTATTCCAAAATCACGTAAACTATATCGTTTCTTTGCGGAATCTCATCCAATCAAAGAATTATTAAAACCCTTTTTGCCAAAACCTGTTCGGCAAAAACTTGGGCAGCGAGCGAAAGCAATGACGTTGCGCAAAGAAACTATAAACCCGGAAACGAGAGAAACTCTTAGACGTTACTATCTAGAAGATTTAGAGAGGCTGCAGAAACTTATCGATCGTGATTTATCCACTTGGATGAATGGGGTGAAGAGTTTACTACCGCAACTTTAGTTTAGGAGGCAAGGCGTAATGAATGAATTAAAGCACCTTGATGAACTCGAGGCTGAAGCAATTTACATTATTCGGGAAGTTGCTGCAGAATGTGAAAACCCTGTGATGCTATATTCGATTGGGAAAGATAGCTCTGTCATGCTGCATCTGGCGATGAAAGCTTTTTATCCAGAAAAACCTCCATTTCCCATCATGCATATTGATACCACCTGGAAATTTAAAGAAATGATTGAGTTTCGTGATCGTAGAGCAAAGGAACTCGGTATTGAGATGATTGTCCATACGAATCAAGAGGGTGTTGCGCAAGGCATCAATCCGTTCGATCACGGTGCTGCATATACGGATATTATGAAAACGGAGGCTTTAAAACAAGGACTCGAAAAGTACGGATTTACCGCAGCATTTGGTGGGGGAAGACGGGATGAGGAAAAATCGCGAGCGAAAGAACGAATTTTTTCTTTCCGTAATAAAAACCATGCATGGGATCCGAAAAATCAAAGACCAGAAATGTGGAAGCTCTATAACACAAAAGTGAATAATGGGGAAAGTATACGTGTATGCCCTATATCGAATTGGACAGAGAAAGACATATGGCAATATATTCGGAGAGAAAAAATTGAAATTGTCCCACTCTATTTTGCAAAAGAAAGACCTGTCGTCTACCGTAATGGAAATATCGTAATGGTTGATGATGAGCGTATGAGACTGGAACCAGGCGAAAAAGTAGTTATGAAGAAAATCCGTTTTCGAACATTAGGTTGCTATCCCCTCACTGGTGGTATTGAGTCAGAAGCGGATACCTTAGACGAAATTATCGAAGGAACCCTTGGTGCCGTTTCATCGGAGCGTACAAGCCGTGTGATTGATAAGGAATCCACTGGCAGTATGGAAAGGCGTAAGCGAGAGGGGTATTTCTAGAATGAAGAGTCTACTAAAATTTATTACGTGCGGAAGTGTAGATGACGGAAAGTCAACATTAATTGGGCATATGCTGTATGATGCGAAACTATTGTTTGCAGACCAGGCAAAATATAGTGGACCCATGAAACTGGACACCAGATGGAGGGCAGTTAGGTTACACTATAGCTATGAAAAAACAATACACA
>JAKADF010000129.1 GCA_021820805.1 Bacillota bacterium | reverse complement strand
AATTTTACTTTTGGCTGGTAGTACAGGAGGAATTCATTTCTTTCCAAACCCCGGCGTATACCATGTTCAACGCGAAGGCGTTCTTCTATCGCGATACTGTCCTCTGGATGATATACGTCAACTTTGTTACCGCCTTTTCTCTTTGCAGTATACATGGCCAAATCCGCATGTTTTAGAAGTGTATCTATGTCATTTCCGCATTCCGGATATCTGGCAATTCCAATACTCGGTGTAATTACGAATTCGTGGTCGTGAACCAAAAAAGGAGATGTGAAAGCGTTCAAGAATCGCTCTGTCATTGACAGTACATCATCGAGTTCAAAAATATTGGGACATACAACAGCAAATTCATCACCACCAATACGGGCGAGAAAACAACTTTCGGGAAGCATGGATTGCAGTCGATGTCCCATCAAAGTGAGTGCTTCATCCCCCAGCTTATGTCCATAGGTATCGTTGATGTTTTTGAATCGATCCATGTCAAGAAAGAACACAGCATGGTGTTGTTCAGACGTTATTGGATCGCTTAATAGCTGGTTTAATTTTTCAGTAAAATGACGACGGTTGGGAAGTCCGGTTAATGAATCATGATATGCGATGTGCTTAAGTTGCTTTTTTAATTCGTTTTCTATCGATACGTCTCTTGTAAGGCTCATAATAACAGGGGAGGCCCCATTTTTTATCAAGATGCTGCGGATTTCTCCAGTGAAAGTGGTCCCGTCATAACGGACAATAGTATGCTGAGCAGTCGGAATTGTATCGCCGTTCCGCCCCGTCGAAGATAAGCTGCTAAAAGCTGTTTGTATGTTTTCAAGATTACTTGGATGAAAAAATGACCATATGGCCGTTCCCTTCGGCTCTATATGATCCGGAAGAGCCATTAATTGAATAGCGCCACGATTAGCAAACTGGATCACGCCTTCCTGGTGTACGACAATTGCATCTGGAATTGAATCAAGAATACATCGATATAGTGCTAATGTAGCCTGAATTTTCTCGTTGGTAAATTCAGATGAATGCGTAGAATCTCCTTCACACGTTGAATGATATAAACTTGGATATTTATCCATATTAATACCCCCATCGGTATATGATTATATACCGATGGGGGTATTAAGTCCAGAATCAATTACTTTTTATTCTACTCTTAGGAGTAACAAACTATTTTACATGGCAACTACGGAACTGAGTGCCATATCAATATTTATCTACATAGGATTGATTAAACTCAAAAAGATAGGATGTTAATAGAATTTTAGATTAATGTCCAAATGAGATTCTGACGAATTTTCAAGAGCATGGCCCAAGTTAAGCGGAGCGGCCATAGTGGTTGGTAATGATCTCTGTATGCGATTGTAACGTCAGCTGCAGAAAGCGATTCTTATCGTTCATGAATGAATGGCTACGTGAAGAGGACCTGGCGAACTTCGTTATTGAGGTGGTCGCTCATTCGATATTTCTACTGTTACTTAATATGTCGCGTCAAAACGGAAAAAGGTGGATCGACAGGCTTTGAGTCATTGACAAAATACCATACGGGGTATAAAACTACGGTGTACGGTATTTTTCAAAGGAATATAGTGTCTTGAGTTATGTATGGGTCATCATAACTGTTTAGTTGGGTTGGCTATTTTTTTTGGAGTCGATGTGATGGATCTGGCATTCAGAAGGTAGACGCGAGCGAACTACAAGAATGCTTATAGTTTGATCTTTGTTCCCTAGAGGTGATTGATTTAAGGAAGCCATCTGAGTTTAAAGACGACCCATCGTAAACGCTACGATTATTACGCTTGGTGAACTCTGTGGAAAGTTGAGTGACATACCTAAGGATAAAGATATTGTCTTTGTTTGTCGAAGCGGTAATCGGAGTATGACGAATTTCGGCAAAGCTTAAAAGAAAGGATTTAATGGTTTGTAACTTTACGAGGGGAATAGAGCGATATGGTGCATCGTGGCAACGTTCGACACTTCGCCTAATAGAGGGGGAAACTTATGACGTTTACGACGGAACAGATCATATTATCCATCGTTTCTGGCGGGATTGTCGGGTTTGTTTTGGGGTTGCTCGGTGGTGGTGGTTCGATACTAGCCGTGCCACTCTTGCTTTATGTTGTCGGTGTTCATGATCCACATGTTGTTATTGGAAGTACTGCGCTTGCAGTGTCAGTGAACGCATATGTGAACCTTGTATCACACGCTCGGGTAAAACACGTTCTGTGGAAGCCAGTAATTGGTTTTTCGATACCAGGGATTGTGGGAGCATACATCGGATCAACTTTAGGAAAATTAGCGCCAGATAAAGAACTGTTAATTCTTTTTGCAATCTTGATGATTGTGATCGCGGTTATGATGTTGCGCCCTAAAAAAGTGGATGCCATTCAAGAATTCAATCGTGCTAATGTCCGATGGAGTCGCATTATCCTAGCAGGTTAATTGGTGGGGCTTCTTTCCGGATTCTTCGGAATTGGTGGTGGGTTCCTAATTGTACCAGGGCTTGTCTTTAGTACTGGGATGCCGATGATTATGGCAATTGGTACGTCATTGTTTGCTGTCGGTACGTTTGGTTTGACGACGGCAGTTAGCTATGCCGTATCAGGACTGGTCAATTGGTGGATTGTTTTAATGTATGTTGGTGGCGGAATTGTAGGCGGAGTATTTGGTGCTTTGACGGCAACAAAACTCAGTTCAAAGCGTAAAACTCTAAACTATATTTTTTCAGCGATTATTATTATCGTCGCGTTCTACATGCTCGTCGTGAACTTCAAAGCGATGCATTTATGACATCGTTGGTTTGGTACTGGTATTTAAAACTTGTTTTTGTTATATATCTCGTGTGGTATATACCCGTTGGGCAATGTAGCCGTTACAAAGCATCGATGTCCGCTAGCCATGTGAATTTGGGAGTGGACATATTTTAGGCGCTAACTTGGTAACACTTGGTGAATTACCTTCTTGGTACAGCGAAATTGATCGCGAAACGGAAACTGTGTTGTTGTCGTAGCGGTTGAAGAAGCACCAAAGTTTGCAAGTTCCTTGTTGGTGCGGGGTACAGCAGTATTGGAAGAGGCAACATTTCTGAGTAAATCCGTCTCTCAGGTGACAATTGTGCATCGAAGGATGAACTGAGGTGATCAAAGATGATGCAAGATCACGCCCAGGGAAACGAGAAAATTGAATGAATGCTGAATGTAACTTCACACGCCATCGTTGACGCTAGAAAAAGGATGCAAGAATGCGAGTTAAAGATAACGTAACCAAGGTAGATAGCGTTATTGCAGTAGATGTATCTTGGTAGCGATTGGTCACAAGTTCAATATCAAATTTTTGGACATGCAAGGTATTGTGGATAAATTAGGGTACATCATCACAAACAGATCAATTTTCCGACATCAATAGAGGGTGTATTTGCTTGCGAGGATGTTATGGACTCGAGATTTCGTCAAGCTATAACAGCAGCTGGTTCTGGATGAAAAGCTATGATGTGGAAAGTATATTGGGGGAACCATAGCAGATGATTGGTCTGTAATGAGCAACTTATAAAATGGAGGATTAGCCGATTATAATCGGTCTGTCCTCATCGGAAGGTACCTGATTGTCTTTATTGGAAGAACAGCTTGTAGTTTACGTTAGTAGATGGACTTTCCCCGAGGCAATCAAATTTGTTGATACATCGCTTGAAATACCTAGATTCCACGAGTGATTTGGAATGTTAGATATGTTCGATATCACTGTCATAGCAGTTGCTTCACCGTGATTGTCCGATTTTAGGCTGTTGAGCTTTATTGCAGAAGTCCATTGGGCAGCAGAATTTGTAAGCAACAGAACATCGTAAGTGTGGTTTGGTGCAAGATGAACGGCATCTACAGATACTGTTAATGTTTGATTTTGTTTGTTCACAGCTAATGCTGATGACACGCGGATTGACTCTTGATTTATTGGATGTAGATCAACTTCTACAATTGATACTTGGGCACTGGTGCTGCTGGTATGATTGACTGGTGAAGAAGGGGTTTATGTACAGCTATTTGGTTTGTTCGGCCTGCTTGTGAGAACCGCTTAGGGTTAGTATGAGAAGTATCGTTAGGCACATGGACCACGGTGGTTTTAAATTCATTTTTGCCCTCCAGTTTCAAAAAATTTGCCGAAGTAGTTTTAATGTAGAATGTTTTATAATGTGTCGCTATCAAGTTTAGCAAAAAAGATGTAAGGAGAATAGAAGTGGTACAGATGAAAATCACAGCTTGTTTGTTTTGTGTAGCTTCTATATTTGTAATGAGCGGGTGTGGCACGTTGAATACTTCAAATCCTTCAGTACAAACTATTTCTCGCTAGACTCCGACGGGGAATGTCAATTCGGATAATGGGACGAGTACGAATAACTCAGGTATTCTGACTCTTGGTGACAAGGCGCCGGATGAGTCTCTTGTATCAAATAAAACCATGATGAAAGTAAAACTTTCTTCTTATATTGGTAAAAAACCATTACTCATTAACGCATGGGCTTCGTGGTGTCCGCCATGTCAGGAGGAAACACAAGACCTGGTGAAAATGTATACAAAATATGGGTCTAGGGTGCAGTTTTTAGGTGTCAACCTGACGAGTTTGGATAGTGTTAGGAACGCACAATCGTTTGTAAAAAAATATGCGATCCCGTACCCAATCCTTTTGGATACTCGTGGCTTCTTTTATCGAAATTACACTGTCATCGGTGAACCGATGACATATGTCATAAGCCCCGCAGGTAAAGTGCTTTCTCATATTGGAGCGTTATCCTCGTCACAGCTTGAACAATTGATTCAAGGGGCCTTGGGTAGTAAGCAAGTTGCATCGTGACATGTATACCTGTTTTTTCTTGTGTTTAGGAGGGAGTGTCGTGGAGCCGACAATGTGACTAGCGGGATTCCTGTCATTCAACTGTAAGCGTCAAATAGTGCACAGTTTTGCTAGGCGCGCCGTGCGCTATTTGACGCTTACATTCAACTCACCCCGGGTATTACGGTTCTTTCGTATTGTGGCTCTGCACTGGCTTATAGCTACAGTACAATCCATGTGGTTACGAAATGGGTCCGCCCTCGTTTATTTATCTAAGCATGTTTGTGTAGATGAAAAGGCTAAGAAACGTAATGTGTTAATATAACACATCACATGAACTAATACCATTTTTGGTACAAGGGAATCAGTCGATATTGCACCCTGAACTGAACAAAGTATTAGTCAAAGCATGATGCCAAAAGGTATCCAAATACAGGACAATGTTACGTACAGTTTTGAAACTTTATAAACATTGATAATACGTTTAAGCACAGTCATGTTGAGACAAGTTTAATCTTTTGTTTTTAACAAGAATTTTTAGACGTAATTTATTTTTTTAAACAAATAGCATGTAGAATGTAATATTATGTATTTGTCAAGAAATACATTTGGGCAAAGCTCATCAGGCCTTATATTCGAAAAAGCAGGAATGATGGTGTCGGTGAGATATAAAGGAAGGCTGACATTATTATTCATAATTTTAATTGCATCAGCTGAGTTTACTACATACGATTACATTAATGATTTGCCCGCTGTTAAGAGGGATATTTTGGGGTCACTTATCTTGTAGCCCCTGTTTTGATGGCTCGGAAAGCAATATGACAGGGTAATATACTACTCTCAAAAGGACATACTAACTAAAACCTATAATCGAGTCTTTTCTACTCATATGTTCCCAAAGCTAATTAAAAGGGCGGAACGGACCAATGAGGGATTTAGTGTTCTCGTGGTGGATGTAAATGATTTGAAGAAAGTTAACGATTCACATGGTCATATTGCAGGTGATGAAGTAATTAGATACATTGCTCATACCTTGCTAGTTTGCACACGAAAATATGACTTTGTAACACGTTGGGGTGGGGATGAATTTGTTATCCTGGCACCTGGGACAGATCAAGTAGAGGCATTACGTATGACGGACCGAATAACAGAAAACCTTCATACAATAAAAATACACAATGGATATCAACTCAAACCGACCGTTTCCGTTGGAACGCAGTGTACCCTGTCGACGGTAAAACACTTGACGATTTGATTCGTGTTGTGGATATAAAAATGTATGAACACAAAAAGGTATTTAAAAACGGTATGTAACTGCATGCAGTCCCACAAAAACATTCATTTTTGGTACTGTGTTCTTGAAGTGTTACCTGATAGCCCCATAATAATTAAGCATCCATTATAGTATTTTCATACAACAGTTGGTACGGGCTTGTTTGATTTACGCTCCCTTTACTGCAATAGTGTTAGATAAGTTCAGTGCACTGTCTCCTATGCATGTAATTAACTTGTGCTTCTTAAGACCTGAACTTCATAATAGTTCTTAACTGGCTTATTTCACTGGCAAGGAGTGAATGAATGTGCGAGGCGGATTCATGCGAATAAAAATCTTGTTTGTCAAGTACCAGTGGGGAAACTGGATTTATAAGGGCAACATCTCATGGCTTCAAGCTGTTTGGTTTTTGTCAATTCTTTGCATCCTTGCATGGCTAGATAGGACGACTAATTTTGTATGGCTTGTTCCACCATTTGCGGCTACATTGACCATCTTACTCCTACTTCCGAAGTCACCAATTGCTCAACCTATTCCCGTTGTAATAGGAACGACACTAGCCGCCAGCTTCGGCACGGCAGTTTCGATGCTGGTGCATGGTCCAATCTATGCGGTTCTAACTGCACTGGCGATAGTGATAGTTCTACCCTTTCTTCGAATCTATCATCCTCCCGGTGTAGCTTTGTCAATGTACCCTCTTCTTCTTCATACGGGTATTTTGTTTCCGGTTCTAGTCGTGCTACCGTTCACCCTTATCTCAGTAATCAGTTGTAGTGTTTTGAGTAAACTGTCAAAGTCTTGGGCAAATTATCCCTTACCACTTGAAAAAGCAACGACCTTGTCCGGTGACACATTAGAAATCGACAACTCACTAAATATTTAATAATACTTTGAGTTAGAATTCTTTAACTATGCTCCCTGAGAGTGCCGTAAGCATGGAGTTTCATAATCTGCATATCTATGCACCCTCCATTTGACAATCGTGCTCGACTGCCTGCGTATCTACAATGACTTAGACATCGGACGTTTTTGGATTTTATCTTTGTCCCCAGAACTTTTTTCAGCATCAATTGAAAAAGCTATTACAACACACCTCATGAAAGGAATTATCCAACGCAGGAGGGTTGGAAGAAAATAAAAATTTTCCATAGCGGTCTACTTCTAAAAAAATCAGGCGGAGAATGTAATGAACGTAGATTTGCTCCGTAATGACCTATCCAGGATTGAAGTGTCTTGCGTTCAGGTTCCCCAGCTATTTGAAATTGAACGCTATCCCACTGTATACCAAATGACTTCGACTGTTACTGCGAAGGCTAAGGAAAAGACGCCCATTGACTACGTGCTTAAGGTATTATTTTCATGTGGTTCAATAACAGGCGCGCCTAAAATCAGCACCATGAACCTTATATCTGAACTGGAACAAACCCAAAGAGAAGTTTACTTTGGAACAATTGAAATCATCGAACCAAATGGAGATGCCATGTTTAATATTGCCAAACGTTCGGCCCTTATCAATACCAAAACAGGGTTGGCGGAATACGGTGTGGGTGGAGAGATCACATGGGACTCAACTACGGATGATGAATACTCAGAGGCATTAATAAAGGCAGCGATTTAGCTGGCGCACGACGAACCATTTGAATTACTAGAAACAATGAAGCTGGACAAGGGAGTTCAGCGTACTCCTTGACCGACACTTGGCAAAATTAATCTCGTCAGCAAGATTTTCTGATATCTCAATTAATCTTGAATTAATTAGCGGTAGGTTACGGAACCATGCTAATCAATTCAAGGAGATGAATCGAAGGGTTCGTCTTCTGGTTTCATAGACTGGTGATGTTTGAGTGGAGTAGAGAGTACAGCACTAAATAACCCCTCAGGTATACAGACTGTCACACTGACAAATACGCCGATTTCCAAAGAAAATCGGTTTCTCTATCACAAAACTACCCGCCGAGAAGTTTATAAACAACATCAAAATGAACATCCAGACGTCTTTGACGTATTAGTTTAGAACGATGATGGTCAAATTACTGAGTTTACTAATGGAAACATCGTATTAAAAATAGGCGGGTATAAAGTTACGCCAATGTAATTGGATTTTGATTTAGCGGCTTTGTACTGTCATAGCACGAAAATCACATAAAGTAAGCCCCCCAT
>JAKADF010000128.1 GCA_021820805.1 Bacillota bacterium | reverse complement strand
GTGCCTGATGGATGAATGTGATGAAGACGAACTAGAAGTGTCCGATTAATCTAAGACAATTTAATCTATTAAAACAATTGAGAAGGGGGCTAGAGATTTCTAGCTCTCTCCTCATAATCATTAAATCATCCAGCCCCTAAATAACTTCTTAAATCACGCGTCTACTGTATTTATTGAAGCAGAGGCCACCATTTCATTTGCAACAACAGTAATGCGATTAAACGCGGCAGAGAGCTCTTCCATGCTCGCTAAATGCTCCTCTGTGTCTGCTGCTATTTGCTGCATGCTGTCATTCATTGTCTCGATGGATGATTGAATACTTTGCAGCTTGTCCCGAATAGTTGCTACTGAGGTTTTACTCTGATCTGCCATTTTACGTATTTCCTGTGCAACAACGCCAAATCCGCGACCTTGTTCCCCCGCCCTTGCGGCTTCAATCGCTGCATTTAGGCCAAGCAAGTTAGATTGGGAAGCTATCTGTTTTACAAATTCAGTAATCGAATTGATATCACTAATCTGAATTGCTACCGTTTCGGAGACAGCGGCCGCATTCTGTACGTGTGATGCGACGTCCTGCGAAACTGTGGCAGCTTGTTCAGAGGTTGCACTCATTTGCCCAACCATCGCCGCCAGCTCTGTTGCATCGCTTCGCAGCTTATCGTAACGTTCATTTGAAATTACGGCTGCCAGCACGCCAACGACTTTTCCATTCTCAAAGACTGGAGTTGCAGTTGTAATATAGGCTGCACCATATCTTGAAGCATCACGTTCTTCCTGAACTGGTTTCCCGGTTTCTAGCGCCTTAGCCATAACTGTACCCTTTAACTGGCTGACCGATGTACCTGCAGGAAGCTGCTCTGCAATCGACTTTCCAAAGTGTTTACCAGGCAAGATTCTAAGCATCTTCTCGGTGTCTACTAAAAATAAAAGGGCATCCTCAGGATAGGTCATCTGATAAATGTCCATAGTATTCTGAATCACTTCCAGAATTGACATAGCACTACACCTCGCACAACTAACTAAGTGCTGAAAGATTTGCATCCGAAAAAATAGTAACACAATTCACAAAGATTCGACATGATTTGCGAGAGTATGCATTCACTAAAATCTAAATTATTCAACAAGATTGTGTAATTTGCCTGCCATAATTAGACCTAATCCATCCAAACACCAGCAGTTACGCCAAAATCACAGCCGGTAATATCCTGTGCACAGTCTGATGACAGATAGGCGACCATCCGTGCTATAGACTCTGGAGAAACAAGGCGTCGCAAAGGGCTTTGTGACAAGAAAGTATCAGTTACCTGCTCTATACCGACTCCAGAAGCTTTTGCCTGTCCTTCGATAACACGCTCGATTCGCTCCCCGCCGACGTACCCAGGGCTAATTACATTCACCGTAATGTTCTTTGCCCCAAGCTCCAAAGCCATCGATCTCGTCATACCAATAACTGCCATCTTACTTGCCGCATACGGAACCCGCTGATAAAACGGACGCTTACCAGTCATAGACGCAATATTAATAATTCTACGTGCCCCTTTGGCTTTCTCTAACAAAGGCAGAAGCCTGCGTGACATCCAAAATGTTCCTCGTACATTTACCGAGAAAACACTATCCCATTCCTCATCAGTGATTTTATCGATTGGTGCAGTAGGTCCTGCAATCCCAGCATTATTGACAAGCACATTCAGGTAAGGAATCTCTGCAGTTAGTTTGTTCACAAATGCATCCACAGATGACTTGTCGGTGAGATCCAATTTTTCAGTAACATATGGCAGACCGTCTTCATTTGCGGCATCTCTTGAGGTTGCGATGACATGATATCCTTCTTCTGTGAGCGTATATGCAATTGCTCTGCCGATGCCTTTCATGCCTCCAATTACAAGCGCGATCCGCTTATCAGTGTCAGTCATTTCATTCTCCTTCTCTCTCCAGATGGAAGTTTGTAGACTTAGTGCTGCAATTCAAGTTTTGCTGTAATCTTTTACCGTATCTCGCAAAATGAGTTCACCTTGAATAAAATCAATTGACGGTTCGCTGGACAGCCCCTTAATTTCTTGAAGCAGTTTTCCAATAGCAACATTAACCATTTTGTTTACGGGCTGCCTGACTGTAGTTAGTGAATACGCTTTCCATGCAGCCAAAGGAATGTCATCAAATCCAACTACCGAAACTTCATCAGGTACACGCACACCAAGATGTCGCGCCGCATCAAGAAACCCTAATGCCATAATGTCGTTCGAACAAAACACGCCATTTGGCGGTGAATCCGAGCGCAATAATTGCATTGCTGCATTGTACCCGCCTTCGTACGTATAATAGCCGCATATTACACGGGGATCAGGATATGAGTACTGAGACAGTCTCTGTTTAAATCCCTTTTCCCGATCACGACTTGTAGATGTATCCGGGCTCCCCGATACAAACGCAAGTCTCTGATGCATCGTTTTGACGAATAAATCTGCAACCATTTGCCCACCTTGAATATTGTCACAACTAACAGCAGAGCAACCCGAATTCCCTATATAACGATTGAACAAAACAACCGGAAATCCCGAATCCTTGAGCCTGGTAACAATTGAAGAAGACAGATGAGCGGCGACTGAAATGATGCCTTCCATTTCGTATTCCATAAATGGCGCAATATCATCACTTCCAATGTCGCCCTGCAAAGAGTTAACAAACAGTACATAATACCCTTTTTCTCTAAGTAAGTTGGTAAACCTCTCAATGATATCAGGGTAAAATGGGTTTTTAATATCTGATGTGATTAACCCTATCATTTTAGACTTGCCAGTAATAAGTCCCCTTGCAATTCCGTTCGGTCTGTAGCCAAGTTTTTGTGCCGTTTGCAATATAAGCTCTCTTTTTTTGGGAGATACCGATTTATTACTAAAAGCTCTCGAAACTGTCGATTGATTAATACCAAGTACTTTAGCAATGTCGGACGCGGTAACCCGTTTGCGGCCTGCATAGCGTGATTTATTCTCATTATCCTTTGTCACGTCTGTCACCTAAATCAATAAACACATTGTCTTAATGCTGTTTTCCATAACGACGAACACGCAATGCCGCCTGTTCACGGTGTCCGGCAAAGTTCTCTAAATCGCAAAGTCTCGCTGCATATTCTCCAATGTACGCACTTGCTTCCTCTGTACACGTTTGATACGAGCATGTTTTCAGGAACTTACCAACCCACAGCCCTCCGGTGTATCTTGCAGCACCCTTCGTTGGCAGAATATGATTCGTGCCAATTACTTTATCGCCGTAAGCTACGTTCGTTTCCGGTCCCAGGAACAGTGCACCGTAATTCGTCATATGTTCTAAGAAATAACGAGGGTTTTTCGTGATAACTTCAACATGTTCATATGCAAGTTTATCTGCTTCAATAACAGCTTCTTCAACACTGTCTACTAAGACAATGAGTCCATTGTCAGCCCATGCCTTACCCGCAACATCAGCTGTTTCTAGTGTTTCTAGCTGTCTTTCGATTTCTAAAAGCGTACCGCGTGCAAGTTCCTCAGATGTCGTGATTAAAGCTGCTGGTGATGTTGGACCATGTTCCGATTGACCAAGCAGGTCACAAGCAACCATTTCTGCATCTGCAGTTTCATCGGCAATGACCAGGATTTCTGTCGGACCTGCAAAAAGGTCGATTCCTACTCGCCCGTACAACTGTCTTTTGGCCTCTGCTACATATGCATTTCCAGGACCAATGAGCATGTCGACTGGTGCAATGGTTTCCGTTCCCAGGGCCATTGCAGCAATTGCTTGAACGCCCCCTAATATGTAAATCTCATCTGCACCTGCAAACGCCATGGCTGCTACTGTTGCGGCAGGTATTTCACCTTTAATCGGCGGCGTACAAGCTGCAACACGCTTCACGCCCGCAACTTTCGCTGTTAACACGCTCATATGTGCGGATGCTACCATCGGATACCTGCCGCCTGGAACGTAACATCCAACACTGTTAACCGGGATATTCTTATGGCCAAGTGTAACGCCAGGAATCGTTTCTACTTCAACATCCTGCAAGGCAGATCTTTGTACTTCCGCAAATCGCCGAACTTGCGCTTGGGCAAATTTGATATCCTCCTGCGTACTTTGGGGCACACGTGCAATGATTTGCTTTATTTCATCAGCTGATAATCTGAAAGACTGGGGTTTCCACTTATCAAATTTTGCGGAAAGTTCGCGGACTGCTGCGTCTTTACGTTCTTCTACATCTTCTAAAATGCTCTTTACAGTTTGTGAAACTTGATTATCCGTTTGCCTTACCTTTTCTCTGCTTTGCCCTTGTTTAAAAAAACGTGCCATTCTATTCTCACTCTCCTTTTGTATAATTGCATACGTATGCAATTATACTTCTGATGAATATTTTAAAATATTCGGAACTATTGTCAAACAATCAGCTTACCGTATGATACTTATTCCGAAATAAAAATTGAACTATTAATGGTATAGGCTTTCATTTACCCTCTAGTTTAAACGTAGAAAAGCCCTGAATCTCTACCATTCAGGGCGATAAATTTTTACTCCAGTTTAACGAATTTGCCCAACAACTGGTTCAATTCCAAGTTTGCGCCGAGATACCTCCCAGTCCAACTCCATCTCAAACTCATAGCGGTCTCCACGCAATAAGCACTCGAAATATTCCACAGCTTTACCGTCGTCTGTATATGAAATTCGCTCTACCTTGTACATCGGTAGTCGATGTGGTAACTTTAACATATCACGAACACGATTATCCGAATGTCGAATTTCTATGATCTGTTTAGCTTTGACAATTGGACGGCCATAACCATACTCTATATGGGTGAATAGTGACCCTTCTAGGTTCTTTTCTAGTAAATCACTGCAAACAGTTTCAGGTATATATGAAGTTTGAAGTGCTAACGGTAGGCTATCACCGTAATGAATTCGCTCTATACAATGAAACAACGTTTTTGATTCTATGCCCATTTTTTCCGCTACTTCTGGAAACTCCCGCTTCTTGACTGAAATAACTTCTGTGCTCGGTGTTAATTTCGCAGTTAGCATCCCTTCAGTAAAAAATCCCCGGAGCCTCATGAGACTTTGTCGGACAACAATCGGTGCCACCAATGGTCGGCCTCGTTTTTCCTGACGATATAAAATACCATCTTTTATCATCTCGCGAATTGTTTGCCGTACTGTAGTCCGACTCACATCATAATGGCTACACAAATCATTCTCACCGGGAACCGGATCGCCTGGCTTATATACACCTTCACGAATATGATGCTCAATGAGCATACGAAGCTGATGGTATAAAGGAACTGGGCTCGACTTATCAATATGGGGAGTATCTAACAAATCTCCACACCCCCTTTAAGTAACTCTTTATTCCTATTGCCGAAATCATAATGATGTAATTACATTGTAATGGCAGGTAACTGTTGCGTCAATTAATATTTTACAGTATTTAATATTTTACCCTGACGAACCAGTTAGCTATCCTCCCAAAACGTTTGATATTCCTGGGAGGATAGTTTGGTTCGACTTAGACGGAATTTCATCAAACAATAACTAAACTTTCAAATGTCATCAACGCTCTTTAAAGAAGTGATTTCGTGCTCCAATTTGAAACTGAATTGTTTTTACCTCTGTAAATTCTTCAAAACCTACAGTTCCCATTTCTCTGCCATATCCACTTGACTTATATCCGCCGAAAGGTAGCTGTGGCGCTCCGTCAATTACTGTGTTGACCCAAACCGTACCACACTTCAAGGAACGAGAGACAGTCATCACTTTGTCTACATTCTTTGACCAAACTGAACCAGCAAGGCCGTATTCGCTGTTATTTGCGGCTTCTATAGCCTCTTCAACTGTATTGAACCGTGTTACCGTTAAAACGGGGCCAAAAATCTCTTCTTGGAACAAACACATGCTTCCAGTCACGTTATCAAAAATGGTTGGTTCGACGAAGAAGCCTTTACCACCAAACTCATTTTCTAGATAACGACCGCCCGTAAGCAGCTTGGCGCCTTCCTTTTTACCGATTTCAATATAGTTCAATACTTTATTTAGATGATCTAGATGGATAAGCGCTCCAATATCTGCTGACTCGTCTAATGGTTCTCCAACCTTCAATTTTTTAACTCGAGCTACCAGCTTAGCGAGGAATTCATCTGCAATACTCTCTTCAATGAGTAAACGTCCGGTTGAACAACAAACCTCTCCTTGATTGGCATATACACCAAACATAACTGCATCAAGCGCATCATCCAAATCTGCATCAGCAAAAACAACAATTGGTGATTTCCCGCCAAGTTCTACTGATACACGCTTAAAGTCTGCTGCTGAACTTTGAATCACAGTTCGGCCTGTTCGGGTAGAACCGGTGAAGGAGATTCGGTCGACGCCAGGAGAGTCGAGCAATGCTTGCCCTGCTGTTGGGCCATATCCTGTAACCAAGTTAATAACTCCATCTGGAACTCCTACCTCTTGAGCCATCTTACAGATTTCAACAGCTGTACCAGAAGTAAATTCAGATGGTTTGATAACCGCTGTACATCCTGCCGCAAGAGCGAACGGCATCTTCTGACACAAGATAAGGGCTGGAAAATTCCAAGGAACAATCATGCCAACGACACCGACAGGTTCACGCACTACCATTGCAGCAGAACTTTCGCCAAGATTTGTGTAAGATTCTCCATGCATTTGCATTGCCAGCCCTGCAGCGTATTCTACAAGCCCAATTGCTCCGTCAATGTCGCCCTTTGCAAAGCGAATATTTTTTCCGACTTCAAGAGCTTCAATCTTTGCCAAAAAGTCGCGGTTTTCACGCATTTTATCGGCTAGCTTATGCAACACTTCAGATCGCTTTAGACCAGGAAGCTTGGGCCATGCACCATAGTCAAATGCCTCCCTTGCGGCTGCTACCGCCTGTAACATATCCGCAGCTCCACCTGAGGCGAATACCGAGACAATCTCTCCGGTTGCTGGACATTTCCTCTCAATCACTTCACCAGACTCTGCAGCCTTCCACTCCCCATTTATTAAAAGCTGATATTCACGTACGGACGTAATACTTGTCGACATACCGACTTCCTCCTCCAGTTATTATGATGAATTTGAATTTCAAACACACCCTATTATGAGAACTGTTCAAAAAAAGAAAGAATGTTGAAATATACCTCAATCAAGATTTAGATCGCTTATTCAAAAAGTTGGTAACTGCGACATGTTGCTCCTCAGTAGTACAACATTCGCCAACACCTTTTGCTTCAATCTCTAGCCCGAATTCTAAACCGCGTTCAAGACCAACCTGAATCACATTCTTCGCACGTGCTAATGCAAAAGCGGAATGAGAAGCAACAACTCTTGCATATTCAAGTGTCTTAGAAATGAGTTCTGCGGGTTCATACACACGATTCACCAACCCACATTGCAATGCATCATGAGCGGGCATGAGTTCCCCAGAAAAAATATATTCCATAGCTTTAGCCATTCCAACAATTCGCGGAAGGCGTTGTGTCCCTCCCCAGCCTGGAATATTAGCCAGCTTAATTTCAGGTTGACCTATTTTGGCGGATGTAGAAGCGAATCGAATATCACATGCTAATGCAAGTTCACATCCCCCACCGAGTGCATAGCCATTGATTGCAGCTATAACCGGCTTCGATAAACTACCAATTCGATTGAAAATCAATTGTCCATATCTCATAAATTCATAAGCTTCGTTTTCTGTGAGCCCATTCAATTCTGATATGTCAGCACCAGCGCAGAACGCTTTTGGGCCTGCTCCCGTCAGCACGAGTACTCGAACCGCATTATCAGATTCAGCTTCGTCAAGTAACTCGTTAATATCGGATAACAACACTCGATTTAAAGCATTAAGTGCTTCTGGACGAGTTAGCGTTGCAAGTAAAATGCCTTCTGAAAGCTCGGTTTCGATATATGTCATTGCACAACCCCCTCCAGCCCAGAAAGACTTAAACCTATTTTTTCAGGCTTGAAAATTGACAGATCCATTATGACGGGCGGTTTCGGGATAAGAGGTCGAAATCCCATTTTTGAAAGGACATCTCTTTCCAAATCGACACCTGGTGCAATTTCAGTTAAAACAACGCCTTCCGGAGTCAGAACAAACACAGCTCGCTCAGTAATAAATGTTACTGGCTGACCACACTGGACAGCATACTGACCGCTGAATGAAATTTGCTCGACTTGAGAAACAGCTTTACAGAGCTTTCCATCTTTTATAATCGCGATCTTACCAGACTCAAATCCAAA